>NZ_LAJY01000030.1 GCF_000963705.1 Elstera litoralis
TCGAAAAAAGGGATTGAGCGACAGCGAAAAACCAACCCCAGTTTCAGTGCGGTCTTGGAAGATTGGCTTCGTCTAACCATGACCATCTTTGGGGAACGGTTACTGTCGATCACCCCACCTATTGCGCGGCGCTGGGGCCTTTTGAGCGCCTCTATCGGTCATGAGGGGGCAGACCTTTTGATTGCTGCAACGGCCTTAGAAATGGGGTTCACGGTTGTAACTCGCAACGTCGCGCATTTTGCCCCAACGGGCGTTGCTGTCGTCAATCCATTCGAACTGGCCTAGCCCCTCCGCCCCACCAGCGCCCACACCCGATGCGGCACAAGCAACGGATCTCCCGGAAAATCGGCTGCGAGCCGCGCCGTCAGCGCGTCGGAAAAGCGGGCGACTTCTTCCGGCGGCAGGCTGGCGGCAACGCCGGCGCTGGCGCGGATGCGGCCCACCCAGGCGGCGGGGGTGTAGGGAACGGCGAGATCGAAGGAAAAGCTTTCAAGGCCGGTAAACCCGGCGCTGGAGAGATTTTCGAACCAATCGGGTAGATGCCGCGCCCGCCGCCCAGCGCCCAGGCCGGATTAAAGCGCAGAATGAGTGCTTCCGTCGCCGCGACTAGCGAGCCCGGTAGCGGCAGCCAGTCGAAATGGGCAATCACCATCCGCCCGCCCGGCCCCAGCAGCCGATGCATCTCGCCAGCGGCTTTCGGGCGGTCGAACCAATGCCAGCATTGGCCCGCCGTAATCGCGTCGAAGCTCCCGTCCGGGAGCGGAATTACCTCGGCTTTTCCTTCTAGATAGGTGACGGACACGCCTGCCGCCGCATCCAGCGCGCGCGCCTGCGCCAGCATCGGGGCCGCCGGATCGATTCCCGTTACCAAGGCGCCGCGTTCGGCGAACTGGCGGGCGAGCGTGCCGGTTCCGGTGCCGACATCGAGCAGGCGTTGCCCTGGTCCGCCGACGCCGAAGGCCGATAGCCGGTCCAGCAATTCGGGCGGAAACCCGGCGCGGTGTTGGCGGTAATCCTGCGCCGTTTTGCCGAAATCAACCATTCTGCCCCTCGTTTGGTAAAGGTTGCGCCGCCGCTTCCTCCAGCAGCCAGAGCCGGAACGGCTCGCTTGCCGCCCGCGCCTGCCGTTTGAGCCGCAGCCCATAATGATAGCCGCTGCGGGTGAAGCCTAGCGGCGCAGCCAGACGCCCGCTCGCCACATCCGCCGCGACCAGATGCCAGGGCGCGAGACAGACACCGAGCCCGGCACTCGCCGCTTCCAGCGTATAATAATAATGCTCATAGCGCGGGCCGTCGAAGCGGGTTTCGCGCCACCCGATAAGGGTCGCCCAGGCAGGCCAGGCCTCGGGCCGGGTCTGGGTGTGGAGCAGCGGCACGCGGGTAAGATCGCCGCGCGTTCGTACCTGATCCGCCAGCGCAGGCGCGGCGACCGGGCCGAGCCATTCCGGGAAGAGCGGATGGAAGCGCGGGCCAAGGAGCGCCTCCGCTTCCACAGTAATCACCCCGTCGAACCGCGCCCGATCGGGATCAACTGGCCCATCGGCGGCGCTCAGGCGCACGTCGATCTCCGGGTGCGCGGTGGTAAAGCGATGCAGGCGCGGAATCAGCCAGCGCATCAGAAACGTGCTGAGGCAGGAAATATCCAAAACCGCCGCCTGCCCGGCGCGCGCGGCCTGAACCGCCGCCTCCAATTCATCGAAGGCTCCCGCCAAACGGGGCGCGAGCGCGCGCCCGGCGTCGGTCAGGCGTGGTTTGCTCTTCGGCCCCTCGAACAGCGCGACGCCCAAGGCTTCTTCTAGCAACCGCACCTGACGGCTGACCGCCCCCGGCGTGACGCTCAACTCCTCGGCAGCCAAAATCATCCGCCCGTGGCGGGCGGCGGCCTCGAAGGCCCGTAAGGCACCGAGCGGCGGTAGGGAGCGTTTCATATGGGCGATTTAATCACATAAATTTTTCCGAAGGATCGTTTTCTTTTCGGCAGCAACGGCGCGCACACTGGCTTCAAACATCCAAACAGGAGCCCAACTATGCCGTTCATTCGTACCGCCGTGCGCGCGGGAACCAGCGTTGAAATCAAAAAGAAAATCGTGCAAGGCATCCATCATGCTCTCGTCGATGCCATTGGCATGCCGAAGGATGAGCTGTTCAACCTCGTCAGCGACTATACCGACGAAAGCTTCTTTTTCGACCGGGGCTTCAACGGTATCGCCCGCTCCGATTCTATCGTCGTGGTGGAAATTACTCTGCGGCGCGGGCGCAGCGACGCGATGAAGCGCGATCTTTATGCGCAGATTGCCGCGAACCTCAGCCGCGAGGCGGGCATTTCGCCGAAAGACGTGTTCATCTTCTGTCACGAAAATGATTATTCCGACTGGTCGGTCGGTAATGGCATGTTTGCGATGGCGCTTCAGCAGCAGCGCGGGGCCGACTAAAACCCCTTCGGCGACACATCCGGTAAGGGGGGGCGGGCAACTGTCCCTTCCTGTGCGATCAACTGGCGCACGTGCCGCACCAGCGCCCGCATCGCCGGATCGTGAATGCCAAGCTCGGCGAGATGCTCGGCGGTATTCTCCAGATAGGCTTGATTACTGCCCCGTTCGCCGTGGCTGCTGGCGATCAGCCGCGCGGTGAGGTCGGCGGGCAAGCGCCCGGCATATTGCGGATGATCGGGGGAAATCACGAAAGTCTGCACCGGCACACGCCCGCCATCGTTCAAGCGCGCGGGCACCATCACCGGGCGGTAAGCGTTGTTCGACATTTCCCGTGCCCACAGATAGTCGCGCACATTGGCGGTTTCTTCCGGCGCAATGCGATAGGCGACGCCGTGGCAGCAGCCGCCGCGATCCAACCCCAGCACCAACCCCGGCAGCTCCGGCGTGCCGCGATAGCGGTGCGAATACAGGCAGAAGCGGCGGTGATAGCCGTGAACGACCGCGCGGTGACGGTCTACGAACGGAAAGCCGGGGTCCCAAATCAAGGAACCGTAAGCGAAAACCCAGTAAGGCTCGGACGACATAGCGGGTCTATCCTATCAGGCTTCGCGCGCCGCCGAAACCGGGGCGGCTTTGGCCGGACGGTTGACCAAGGCCACCGCCGCCGCCGTTATCGCCATGCCGAGCAAGGCCAGCGGGCCAAGCTGCTCACCGAATAGGCCCCAGGCCATCAGCGCCGTAAGGGATGGCACCAGATACATCAGACTGGCAACCCCCGCCGCCGATCCCCGCCGGATCAGCGTAAAGAACAGCAGAATCGCCCCGACCGATAAAACCAGCACCAGCCAAGCAAGGGCGAACATAAATTCCGGCGTCCAATCGACCCGCATCGGCTCCAGCCACGGCACAATCGCGCCGTAAACGAGCGTGCAAACGAGATATTGCCACGCGGTCGCGCTGCGCAAATCACCCGGCACCACGAAGCGCTTTTGGTAGAGCGTGCCGAAGGTGATGGCGAAGAGGGCGAATACCGCCAAAACCACCCCCAGCAGCGGCACGCCCGTTTGCGCGACGAGTTTCTCCCACACGACCAAAAGGACACCGAGCAGCCCTAACCCCAGCCCCGCCCATTGCAGCGGACGCACCGGCACGCCGAGCAGCCAGCCGCTCATCGCCCCGGTCAGCAACGGCTGGACGCCCGCGATCAAGGCCACCAGCCCCGCCGACACCCCCAACGACAGCGCAATGAAGACACCACCCAAATAGGCGCCATGCACCAACAGGCCAGAGACGGCGAGATGCAGCGCCGCCCGTCCGCGCGGCCATTTAACGCCCACCAGCGCCGCGAGCGCCGCCAGCAGCAGGCTCGCGATGGCAAAGCGGATCAGCAGAAACGTCAGCGGATCGGCGTGAGGGGTGCCCAAGCGTCCACCGATAAAGCCGGTGCTCCACAGGCAAACAAAAGTCACAGCGGGCAGAAATTGGGAAATTTGGCTCATCTTTTAAGCCTAACACGGGTCATTTCCCGCCTTAAACGCAGGTTCCTGCACCCGAGCCCCGCAAAAAACGCTGAGGAAAGCCGCGTTCCAGTGGGAAATTCCCTTGGCGACAGCCAAAGCTACAGGTTAACTGCCCTCTAAGAACCAAGCGTTCGACGGAAATTTCCTTCGTTTTGTCCAGCGGGGACGCATGACCTTAAGACCGCTGCTGCGCCGCCCTGGGGTTATTGCACTGGCTATTCTGCTGCTGCTGGCGGGGGCGCTTACCCTCGTTTGGCTGGTGGCGAAAGCCCGGTTGCTCGAAACGCTGGCGAGCGAGGCGGCGGCGTTGCGCGGCCAGGGTTGGGAGGTTGCTTTCACGGTGGGCGACACCGACGGCTTCCCGCTCGCGGTTCAAACCGAATTAACCGGCGTCAGCCTGCACCGCCCAGGGCCGCGCGGCGATATCAGCTGGAAAACCGACCGGCTGGCGATGGCGTGGAGCCTGCTGCGCCCGAGCGCTACCCTCATCCGGCTTCCGACCGAGTCGGAGGTGCGCCTCACGTCCGGGGAAAAGCGGTTGGCGGGGCAGCTCAGCCTGAGGGAAGGGGAGTTGGTTCTTATTGGCCCGCGCGCGGGCGGCCGTCTGGTGCTAACCGCCGACGAGCCGACCTTGCTGCTCACCGCGCCCTATCCCGCAACCCTCCGGGCCGAGCGCCTCTCGATCGACTTGAAAGATCTGGCGACGCGCGGGCGCGATCATCTGGTCGCAACCATACAGGGCGGCATTGCGCTCGAACGCTTTACCGCCCCGCAGCTTAGCCTCTTGCTGGCTGAACCGCTGACGGCGTCGGTCGGGCTGACGGTGATGGGCGATACGCCCGCCGCCTTTACCGCGCCCGCCTTCTCGGAATGGCGCGACGGCGGCGGCACGGTGGAGTTACGCCGCCTGATGCTCGCGCTCGGCGGCTTCGCCTTAGAGGGGGAAGGCACATTGACGCTCGACCGGCTGATGCGCCCGCTGGCGGCAGGCACGGCCAAAGTGCGCGGCTTTGTGGAAGGCATCGACCGGCTGATTGCCGTCGGCCTCGTAACCGAGCGCGATGGGCGTCTTGCCCGCCTGTTGCTCTCGGCGGTAGCAAGCACCGATGCGCAAACCGGGCAGCCCACGCTCTCGGTGCCGATCACGGTGCAAGACGGCTGGCTGCTGCTCGGCCCCTCGCGCCTGGTTCCCGTCGCGCCGCTGCCGTTGCCCGAGCTGCCCTGATCTACAACCGCATCGACGGACTGTCACGAATCGGTCATTCTATTGCACTTGAGCCGCCTCCCCGCCGCTGGCACTCTGAGGCCAGGGCGGTAGCGGAATGTTCTGCCAAAGGTCGAAAGATACTGTGATAGCGCTTCAGTCCACACGCCGTCAGATGCTGGTTCGCAGCGGAAGCTTGCTGCTGCTTGCAACCGGTATCGGAAGCCTTGCAGGCTGCGCCGATCCGGCGAAGCCCGCCCCCGCCGCTTTCACCCCTTCCGGGCAATCCTGGAATTTGCTGGTCGATCGGCTTGAGGTGGAAGTCGCCTATGTGGCCCCCAAAGCCGCCCCCAATATCGATCATAGTCTTTCCCCGACGCCGACCCAGGCCGCCGAGCTTTGGGCGCGCCGCAAACTCGTTCCGCGCGGGGCTCCGGCTCCCGGAACGATTGCCCGCTTCATCATTCGCCGCGCCAGCATCGTCGAAACCCCGCTCGCCACGCCGGGCGGGCTGCGCGGCATGATCGTGGACGATGCGGCCTTCCGCTACGATGCGATTTTGGAAGCGGATCTTGAGATCCGCAACGCGACAGGGTTCCGGGATCGGCAAATCTCTGTCCGCCAAGATGCGAGCCGCACGGTAAAAGAACGCGCCACCTTCGATGAGCGGAAGGCAGCCTGGATTGAGCTGACCAATGATCTCGTCGAGCAGATGGGCCGCAGCTTCGATCAGGCGATTCCTGCGAATTTTGGACCTGTTCTCACGTACTGAGGGTGCAATGGCAAAATTACGCAAGCTGGTGAAAACCTTGGAAGCCGCCGGCTGGGTTGAAGTGACCCGCCGCGACGGGTTCGCGCAATGGCGGCACGCCGGAACAGGTCGGCGCGTCACCCTGCCGCTCGGCAAGGCCACGCTGCCGCCTTCGGTAGCCGATGGTCTGTTGGTTTACTGCGGCTTGCCCACGAAGGAAGCTTAATCTATGGCTCGCTATCCCGCTTGGTTGCACCGCCCCGTTGATGCTGGCGATGAATTGGTCGTGAGCTTTCCCGACCTGCCCGGCTGCCTTGCCACCGGCGAGACGGAAGAAGAAGCCCTGACCCAGGCCGAAGCCGCGCTAACGCTGCATCTGGAAGGCTTCACCCAAGACGGTATTGCCCCGCCGCCGCCGCAAGCCCTGGGCGCGCATCTCTCAAGTGCCCCGGCGCAAGCAGCCCTGCTGCTGATCACAGCCCGCCCGCCAAAAGCCCCTGCCGTCCGCGTCAATATTACCGTCGATAAGAACTTGCTGGTCGACATCGACGCCGCCGCCGCCGACAGCGGCCATACTCGGTCGGGCTTTCTGGCCGAGGCCGCCCGGCGGATGATGCGGGGGTAGACCCCAACGGCAGGATGCGGGAGGCTTGTTTGCAAGATCATTGTTAGGTGCTTGCGAACGCAAATAACATGTCCTATATCATAGGGCATGACCCAGACATCCTTTGCGGCCGTTGTCGGCCTGATCCAAGCCAACGCCTTTCTTGAAGGGCGTTTTTCCTCTGAACTTGCCTCCGTTCACGGCCTCGGCCTGAAGGAAGTGCTGCTTCTGATGCATTTGGAGCGCGCACCGCTCCAGCGCCTCACGCGGGTCGACATTGCCAAGCGGCTCCACCTCAACCCCTCCACGGTAACGCGCATGGCGTTGCCGCTGGAGAAAATTGGGCTGGTCGAACGCCAAGCCGACGCCCGCGACGCCCGCCTTGCCTATGTTGCCCTCACCGAGGCCGCTAAGGCGATTGTGCAGGACGTACGCGCCACTTTCGAGCGCCGGTCGGCCGATCTTTTCAAGGATCGCTGGTCGGAGGCGGAAATCGCCACCTTCGCCAGCCTCTTGGGGCGGCTCACCGCCAATACGCCCAGCGATCTCGCCGAATGACGACGCCCCTTGCCCACCTCATTACGGGTGCCACTAGCGCGCGTCTCGCCGGGATGCTGAGGCCGCATACGCCGGCTGATCTCGTCTAACCTGTTCATGCCCCCTCCCGGCGAATCGGCAGCCAGCGTCCATACGTCCAGCAGCGCAGAAGCCATTCAGCGGGGCCATACCGGAAGGCGGTCAACCATAGGCTACCAAGCCCGGTCAACCCGGCTGCAATGAGCACAGAAATGACCGCAAGCCCGCCGTATCCGAGTTCGGCATAAAGCCCCAAGCCGTTGAAGATCAAAACGGCGCAGAGGGATTGCCCCAGATAGTGGCTGAGGGAAACGCGCCCCGCCGCTTCGAGCATCCGCGCGATGCGACCGTCGAGACGCGCAATCCACCCCGCATAGAGTATCGCCAAACACGGCCCACCCAGCGCCAGAAAGGGCATGCCGTACCAGCGATCATTTGGCATCGTCACAATGGAAGCCAGAACGTACGCGCCATTCCCGAAAGCCGCCCCCACCCAAAGCCCCCATCGATAGCGATGGATCAGGCTTAGAATCCCCTCCGGGGCCGACAGCAAGCCGCGCCGCCCGGCAATCAGCCCCCAGCAAAAGGCGGCAAACGCCATCGGCCAATTGTAAAGAAGAATAAAAGGCACGGTTTCCGGCCAATCCTGCCAGCGCTGGCCCAAAATCTGCGCAAGCGACCCCCGATACGCGGCGATGGTCGCAGCCTGCGCGTCCGCGCTCGGCGGTGGCAGAGTCTGGACGAGGTAATCGAGCCCGGTAAAGGCCGGAACGGCGACCAGCAGCGCCAGCACGGCGCATCGGTGCAAAACCCGGTCGGACGCATCGCGTAACGCCCATAGCCCGAGGCCCAGCAGCGCATAGGTCGTTAAAATATCACCCGGAAACAACAAAAGCCCATGAAGGACGCCAAGCGCAAAAAGCCCCCATAAGCGCCGTAAAAAGGAACGCCGAGCCTCTTCGCGCGTTCGGCCTGCGGTTTGAACCGAAAAACCAAAGCCGAACAAGAACGAAAATAGGATAAAGAACTTAGCATCAACAAAAAGCGCCGAGATTAGAAGGGCCGTGGCATCCGCCAGCCCCAACGGCTCGGGCGACATAGTCCCGATGGGAAGGGCAATAAACGGTAAGTTCACGAGGCAAATGCCGAAGAGAGCGAAACCGCGCAGCCGGTCGGCATAAGCGCGGCGCGGCGGAGGGACTGAGTTCATCATCAATTGGTCCCGCGAAAATGGGGGGCAAGCAGAAAGCGAACGCGGGCCGCGATGCTGGTGTCGTCGAGGGTCGGATTGGCAATCCGCAGGCCCGTTGCGCCATCAAGGACGAGCAGGATCAAATCCGCCAGACAATCGGGCGGCAAATGCTGGGCGATCGCGCCACGGGCTTGACCAACGGCAATCGCCGTCGACCAAGCACCCTTCAACGCTTGGGTGTAGTTGGCTAGCGCCGTAGCAATCTCCGGATCACGGGTCGCTTCGGCGCTGATTTCGAGGGCGAGCGTTGCATACTCCAAATTGGCCGCAAGCAGCGCCGCGTCGATACAGCGCTCGAAAAGGGTGCCGAAATAGTCCGACGTATAGATGTCGGCCAAGGGCGCGAGGGCCGCAAGCGCCTCCCCCTGAGCCTCGCGCACCAGGGCCGCAATCAAGGCGGCTTTGCCGGGGTAATAGTGATAGAGGCGGCCTGGGCTAATCCCCGCCTCCGCGCAAATAGCCGCGATACCGGCCCCGTGAAAGCCGCTGCGACGGATACAGATTTCGGCGGCCCGTCGGATTTTCGCCTGCTGGGCCGCAAAGGCATCGGGCTTGCGGGGACGTGACATCGAAGGCTCCTCTATGCGAGGCATTTAATAATTAGAGTGATCGTTTTATTCAAGAGCTTTTGCCGCCGGTCCCATAAACCCCGATCACGCACGGGAGGACGCGAGTGCGTGACTTCAGGGGCGGGCTGTCTTAGGCTAGGTCAACGTCTCTTATTCCGTTGGCCTCATGTCGTCCTCTCTCGTTTCCCGTGCCAAAACCGTCGCTTTTGCCGGAATCGAGGTGATCGATGTCGATGTAGAGGTCGCCATGACCGGCGGTCTCGTCGCCTTCACCATCGTCGGCCTGCCCGATAAGGCGGTCGCCGAAAGCCGGGAGCGGGTGCGCTCGGCGCTGGCCGCGCTCGGGTTGGCGCTTCCGGCCAAACGCATCACGGTGAACCTTGCGCCCGCCGATGTGCTGAAGGAGGGCAGTCATTTCGATCTGCCGATTGCCGTCGCCCTGCTGGTTTCGATGGGGATTCTGCCCGCCGACGAGGTGGCGGAGTATTTGATGTTGGGGGAACTTGGGCTCGATGGGCGGCTTGCCCCCGTGTCCGGCGTGCTTGCCGCCGCTTTTGGCGCGTCCGAGCGCGGTTTGGGCATTCTCTGCCCCGCGCCCTGTGGCGGCGAGGCGGCCTGGGCCAGCGAAAGCCTGCCTGTGCTTGCCCCGGTAAGCCTGATGGATCTCATCAATCATATGAAAGGCAGCGCCCTGCTTCCGCGCCCGCGCGCCGAACTGGCCGAAGACGCGCGCCGCCCGCTCGATCTTGCCGACGTGAAGGGCCAGGAGAGCGCCAAGCGCGCGCTCGAAATCGCCGCCGCCGGGGGCCATAATCTGCTGATGATTGGACCGCCCGGCTCGGGCAAGTCGATGCTGGCCCAGCGCCTGCCCGGCCTGCTGCCGCCGCTGTCGCCGCGCGAGGCCCTCAGCGTCGCCATGATCCAATCGGTCGCGGGGCAGCTTGCGGGCGGAAAACTCAGCCGCTACCGCCCCTTCCGCGACCCGCACCAT
>NZ_LAJY01000300.1 GCF_000963705.1 Elstera litoralis
GCTGAGGAGCAGCGGTTCGGCCTCGTCGCCGCGCGCGGCCTTCATCAGCACATCGGCCAGCGACCACAGCGCGGCGGGCAGGCCGGGGCGAGGGTGAGGGCTTTGCGAAACTGTTCCTCCGCCTGCGCGCCCGCGCCGCCCAAGGCATAGGCACGGCCCATCGCGAGGCGCAGCGCCGGGGAATCCGGCCCATAGAGCGCGGCATTTTTCAGCGCCTGTACCGCCTTGCTCGGCTGGCCCTCACCCAAATACAGCAGCCCTTGCAGATAATGGGCGCCCGCGAGCTTCGGGGTTTCGCGCAACACCATGCGGACGATATTGCGGGCGGTCGGCGCGTCGCCGCGCTCCCAGGCACCAAAAGCATCTGCAAGGTTGAGTTTAATTACCACGCGCCATTCACCTTTTTCAAATAGGGCTCCAGCCGGTCCAGCGCGCCGATCAGCGTGCTATCGTCTTTGCAGAAGCAGAAACGCACATAGGGCGTGTTGAGCCCGCCATCGTAGAACGCCCCGACGGGAATCGCCGCAACCCCAGCTTCGACGGTCAAACGTTGGCAAAAATCTGTATCGCTTCCGAAATAACCGATGCTGCGAATATCGACGGTGAGGAAATAGGTTCCGGCGGAAGGCTGCACGGCAAAGCCGAGGCGCGTTAGCCCCGCCGCCAGCAGGTCACGCTTGCGCTGCATTTCGCGTCCGAGCGTGCTGAAGAAGTCACCCTCCTGCGCCAGCCCCCAGGCCACGGCGGCTTGTAGATTGGGCGGCGTCGTGAAGGTTAAAAATTGATGCACTTTAGCAATGATCGGCATTAGCGCGGGCGCGGCGGTGATATAGCCCACCTTCCAGCCGGTCAGCGAGAAGGTTTTGCCCGCCGAGCCGATGCGTACCGACCGTTCGGCCATGCCGGGTTCGGCCATGATCGAGCGATGCGTCGCGCCGTCGAAGACCAGATGCTCATAGACCTCATCGCACACCGCGAGCGCATCGTGCGTGCGGCACAGCTCGGCAATCAGCGCCAATTCGGCGGCGGAAAAGACTTTGCCGACCGGATTATGGGGGGAGTTGAACAGAATAAGCTTGGTTTTCGGCCCAAAAGCGGCGCGCAACTCGGCTTCCGGCACCGCCCAATGGGGCGGCGTCAGGCGCACCAGCTTCGGCACGCCCCCCGCCTGCCGGACGATGGGCAGGTAGGAATCGTACATCGGCTCGAACATCACCACTTCGTCGCCCGGCGCGATCAGACCGATCAGGCTGGCGGCCAGCGCTTCGGTGGCCCCGGAGGTGACGATCACTTGCGTCTGCCAATCGGCCGCGACACCGAAAAAGTGCTGTCCGTGGGCGGCGACCGCTTGGCGCAATTCAGGTAGCCCGAGCATCGGTGGATATTGATTCGGCTTATCAGCTAGTGCTTCTTGCGCTTTCGCAACAATCTCCGGGCTACCGTTTCCGTCGGGGAACCCCTGGCCCAGATTAATAGCGTGATGCTCGCGGGCAAGGCCGGACATCACTTCGAAAATCGTTGTGCCAAGACCGGCAAAGAGGGGATTGAGCGGCTTCATCCTGTAACCTCGGGTGCGTTTGACGCACCGCGTGCATCGGGGGGGCAACGGGGGTGCAGCATAGCGGCAACAGCGGCCAGCGCAATTGCCTGTTATTACACGTTTGCCGCTTTACGATGGGAACCGTTCGGGCTATTAAGGCGTTATGGAATTAGTCCGGTTGAAAGGGCGAGGGCTGCCCGTTGGGTCTCACCGAGCTTTCAACCCATAACGAATAGGGTGTATCAATGCGCGCCATGATCCAAATTGCTGCTGCTACCGCTTTGCTGGCCACCGTTGCTTCGGGTGCCTTCGCGCAGTCGGCTGAATTCAAGAAGATCCACGAAGGCGCGCAAGTCGCCGGGATCTGCACCGGCACGCTGCCGCAAGCCCAGGAAAACAAAGTCGGCCTCATCGCCGCTGCCGCCGCTTCGGACCTGACGGTTGGCGCGATCTTGTCGGCTGAAACCAAGACCCGTGGCGATGCGCGCGTTCAGGCCTACTCGCTGGGCTGCAAGGACGCGAAAAAACGTCGCGGCGATCAAATACTACACCGATACGGTGAAGTAAGCTTTTCAGCCCTGCTGGAAACGGAAAACGCGGCCCCGCAACGGGCCGCGTTTTTGTTTTTGGGCTCAGCGGCTGTGCAGCCGAGGTTCGCCCATTTTGAACCACGCCTTCACGATCTTCCCGTCGTCGATTTCATACATGGCAATCGTATCGATCTCGCCCGGCCCGTTCGGGAAGGTTCGGGTGATATGCTCGTGGTCGATGACGAGGTTCCCGACGATCATGCGCGCGAGAATTTCGGCGTGCAGGTTCGGCTCCTCAAAGCGGGCCACGTAGCGCGCACGGATTTCCAACGTTCCTTGGGCGATGAGTTGGCTCGGGAACAGGAAGCATTGGCAATCCTCCGCCCACCATTCCATGAAAGCGTCGATATCGCGGGCGTTATAGGCTTCGAGTTGCTTTTGGACGGGATATTCAATCGCGCCCGATCCGGTATGTTCGCTGTGCATTTTTCACTCCCTATCAGGATTAGAGCCCGGCAAACCAAAGTCTCGCGGCCCCATAGACGCGGCTATCGTGCAGCTTAAACGGCACGGGCAGGGAAATATCTTCACCCGCCGCGCTTTCCAAAATCACCAGCGCCTGCGGGGCGAGCCAATCGCCCGCGCGTAAACTCTCTAACGCTGGGCTGAGCAGGTCGCGGCCATAGGGTGGGTCGAGATAGGCAAAATCGGCCGGGCGCGCGAGGGTGCGTGGACCGAGCTTCGTGGCGTCGCCCTGGACTACGGCGGGGGAGGCCCCGAGCGCGGTGAAATTCGCCCGCGCGAAGCTGACGTCCCGGTCGACGAACAGGCAGGTTTCCGCCCCGCGCGACAGGGCTTCGAGCCCGACCGCGCCGGTGCCGCAAAACACATCGAGCCATACCGAGCCGCCGAGCGGGGCTTGGTCCAGGGACGCGTGGGCGAGGATATTGAACAAAGCCTCCCGCGTGCGGTCCGCCGTCGGGCGCACGTCTTTGCCGGTCGGCGCGAGCAACCGCCGCCCGCGCCATTGGCCGCCGATAATCCGCATGGCGTGGTCTCCTTAGCGATCCCGGCCCGAGGGGCGACGCGGCCCCGGCTTGCCCCTGCGGGCTTGCCGCCGCTGGGACGACCGGCCCGCCGGGTTTGCCGGCGCTGGGTTTCCCCCTGGCTTGCCCCCGGTTTTAGTCGCTGCCCGTGCGGCCGATCCGCGCGCGGCGGCGGCTTTGGCCATCGCCTTCTTCTTCTCTTCCCAGTTCATCCCGCCGGTACGCTCGTTCCCTGGGCGCTCGTCGCCGTCGCGCGGGGCTTCTTCCACCCGTCGTTCCGCGCGTTTACGAACGATCATAGCCGGGCTGGGGCTCAGCGGTTGCGGCACGCGCGGGGCCTTATCGTTGCGGCCCAGTTGCTCGCGCAGAATGCGGGCGGGGATTTCCTCCACCTGGCCTTCGATGAGATACCCCAGTTGGAACGGCCCATAGGCAATGCGGATCAGCCGGTTCACCCGGTAGCCGAGATGGGCCATGACGCGGCGGATTTCGCGGTTCTTGCCTTCCGTGATGCTAACCGTCAGCCAGGCGTTCGCGAGGCCCTGGCGCTTTTCCAGCACGGCTTCGATGGGGCCATAGCGCACGCCTTCGACGGTAACGCCATCGGCCAGCGCCGCGAGGGCGGCTTCATCGACATCGCCATTGACGCGCACGCGGTAGCGGCGAATCCAGCCGGTGCTGGGCAGTTCCAAGCGCCGGGCAAGCTCGCCGTCGTTGGTGAGCAACAGCAGGCCTTCCGAGGTGAGATCGAGCCGCCCGATGGAAATGACGCGCGGCATATCCGCCGGTAGTTTTTCGAAGAGGGTCGGGCGGCCTTCGGGGTCGCGGTGGGTGGTGACGAGCCCGGCGGGCTTATTATAACGCCATAGCCGCGTCGGTTCTTTTTCCGGCAGCGCCACACCATCGACGGTAATACGGTCGGCCGCCGTCACCACGCAGGCGGGGCTGTCGAGCAGTTTGCCGTTCACGGAAACGCGCTTTTCCTCGATCATCCGTTCGGCGTCGCGGCGCGAGCAGATGCCCGCGCGGGCGATGCGTTTGGCGATACGTTCGCCCTCTTCTTTCAGAATTGCCTCTTTGGGCGCGGCGGCTTTTTTCGGGGCGGGCGGCTTCAGATCGTCACTCATGCTGCGGACGCCGCGATGAGGGCGTTGAAAATGGCGCGGTCTGCCGGCGAGATATGATATTCCGGGTGCCACTGCACCCCGAGGCAGAAGCGCCGGGCCGGGTCTTCAATCCCCTCGATCACCCCATCGGGCGCGCTGGCGTTCACCACAATCGACGCGGGCACGGCTTTCACCGCCTGATGATGGGCGCTGTTCACCGGAATCCGCTCCTGCCCGACGATGCGGTGCAGGAGGGTATCGGCGGCGACGATCACCTCATGCCCGGCTTCGGTGCGCGGGTTGGGCTGTTCGTGCGGAATATCCGAGGGGATTTCATCGGGCAGATGCTGCACCAGTGTGCCGCCGAGAGCCACCGCAAGAAGCTGCTGGCCGCCGCAGATGCCCAAGACCGGCAGATCCTTCGCCAGCAGGCCGCGCATCAGCGCGAGTTCAAAAGCCGTGCGCCGGTCCTTGGTGGTCACGGTCGCGTGCTTCACGGTCGCGCCGAACAGGCTCGGGTCCACATCGAAGGCCCCGCCGGTCACGACGACGCCCTGGATATGGTCGAGATAGGCCAGCGCAAGGTCGGGCTCGTGCGGCAGGCAGACGGGCAGGCCCCCCGCCGCCGCAATCGCGTCGCAATAATTCTGCCGAATGGCGTACCAAGGTTGCTTGGCCCAGCCGCCCGCAGGTTCGGAATCGAGGGTCAGGCCGATAAGCGGCCGGGAAGGTTTCTTCGTCATGGCGCAAGATTAGGCCGAACGCTATGCTGCGACAACTGCTTGATAAAGGAGTGTGATACGCATGTTGACGGGAAAGACCGCCCTGGTAACGGGGTCCACCAGCGGGATTGGGCAGGGCATGGCCCTAAAATTGGCGGAAGCCGGGGCGAATATCGTCCTCAACGGCTTCGGCCCAGCCGACGATATCGCCGCGCTGCGCACGCACATCGAAACCACTTATAAGGTTCAAGTCGATTATCACGGGGCCGATTTATCGCGCGTCGCCGATATTGAAGATATGATGGCAACGGCGGCGGCTAAATTTGGCCGGGTCGATATTCTCGTCAATAACGCGGGTATTCAGTTTACCGCGCCGACGCAGGATTTTCCGGTCGATAAGTGGGACGCTGTTATCGCGATTAACCTGTCCAGCGCTTTCCATGCGATCCGCCTGGCGCTTCCGGCGATGCAGGCTGCCGGTTGGGGCCGGATCATCAATACGGCGTCCGTCCACGGGCTCGTTGGCTCGACCCATAAGATTGCTTATGTGGCCGCCAAACACGGCATCGTCGGGTTGACGAAGGTGGTTGCGCTCGAAAACGCGGGCAAGGGGATCACCTGCAACGCCATCGCCCCCGGTTGGGTCGCGACGCCGCTGGTGCAAAAGCAGATCGACGCGCGCGCAGCAGCCGAGGGTATTTCGGTGGACGACGCGCGCAAGAAGCTGCTCGGTGAAAAGCAACCGTCGATGGCTTTTGCCGAAACCGACCAATTGGGCGCGCTCGCCGTGTTTCTCTGCTCGTCGGCCGCCGACCAAATGACCGGCGTGACCCTGCCGATGGATGGCGGCTGGACCGCGCAATAAGCGGTGATTTCGTCCGCCTATTGGGACCGGGCCTTCGCTGAAGCCGAAGCCGCCTCGGCGCGCGGCGAAGTGCCCGTTGGCGCGGTAGTGGTGGGGCCGGAGGGGCAAATTCTGGCCGCTGCGGGCAACCGCACCGAAGAATGGGCGGATGCCTCCGCCCATGCCGAGCTTATCGCCTTGCGCGCTGCCGCCGAGGCGCTGGGTTCGCCCCGCCTCACCGGCTGCGATCTGTATGTGACGCTGGAGCCCTGCCCGATGTGCGCCGGGGCGATCAGCCATTTCCGCCTTCGCCGCGTCTATTTCGCCGCTTACGATCCGAAAGGCGGGGCGGTGGAGCATGGCGCACGCCTGTTCGACCAGCCGACCTGCCTGCACCGGCCCGAGGTCTACGGCGGGTTCCGGGAACGGGAGGCGGCGGAGATGCTGCGCCGGTTCTTCGCCCTACGTCGATAGCAGCATTTCATGCCGCTCCACCACCGCGCCGAAATGATGCCGCCAGAGTTGAACGCCCAGCGCGCCCGATCGGTCGAGTGAGGAGCCGACGACCAGATCGGCGATAATTGTAGGATAGAGCCCCGCATCGAACAGCGCGAACCCGGCGGCCAGCACGCAAGTATCGGCCTGGATGCCGCAGACCAGCACCCGCTCCACCGCCAAGCTGGCAAGATAGGCGATTGTTTCGGGCGTCGGCGCATAGCCATGCTTGATAAACACCCGGTCGGTCGCCACCAGGGAGATATCGTCCGCCGCCGGAGACCAGTTCAACTGCGCCCGAAACGGTGTCCGGCTCTCGTCGTGCCGTTCTACGGTCGCAACCGAGGCCATAGTGGGGAGGAGACGGTTGATTCCGGCGATCAGGAAGGGCGGCGGTGCAAAGCTCGGCTGAACGTCGACGACGAGAAGCGCTTGTTTCATGGCCGCTCCTCAAACCTGCACAAGGGGAAAGCTGCGGTGCAGCGTCAAAGGCGCGCCCGCTTCGGCTTCGAGGAATAGGCTGAGATCAGAAAGTGTCTGTGGCGTGCCGAGGTGTGGCGTAAAGGCGTTGCTCAATCGGGTCAGCGCATCCGCCCGCGCGGGCTCGGGCAGTGATCCCGTCAGGGTCAGATGCAGGCGGAATTCATTGAAAACATAAGGATAGCCCCAACGCCGCAGATAGTCGGCTTGGCGGGGTGAGAGGTTCGGCCCGCGTTTGGCGATTTCGGCCTCGGTCAGCGGCGCGCGTAAGGGATCGAGCGCCTCGACACAGCGGCCCGCGAGTGCCGATAGCGCATCTGGCGGGTTGATCGGGCAGAGGGCGAGGAACGATCCGAGGCTTTGCACCGCGAGATCGAGCGGCACCGGCGACAGGCTTTGCGCGAGGGCTTCCGTCGCGCGTTCAATTTCCGGCAGGCCAACCCCCGCAGCGGGCCGGAACGGCGCTTTCAGCGTCGCATGAAACCCATAGCGGCGCGGCGCGTCGGTGATCGCCTCCCATGCCGCTTCCTCCAACCCCAGTTTGAGCGGCGGCACCCAGCGCCCGCGCGCGTCGCGGCCCAACCAGCGGGCGGCAAGCTCGGTGAGCGGTTGGCCTTCGGGCGGGGTCCAGTAGAGCGCGACGCGGTAGGGGCTCATGCCACCCGCCGCCCGGCGCGCCAGACGCCTTGAACGATGGGCAGCGGCGGCGCGCCCTCGCGACGGTGTAGACGGACGCGCAATAGGTCGGCGCGTTTGCCGATTTCCAAGCGTCCGCGATCCGTTAGGCCCACGGCTTCTGCCGGGGTTGCCGTGGCGGTGGCAGCGGCTGCCGGAAGCTCAGCGTCGGTCGGGGCGAGCAGGAAGACGGCTTGCAGCAGGCTGACCGGCATATAATCGGAGGAGAGAATATCCAGCCAGCCGCGCGCCGCCAGATCGGAGGCGGCGATATTGCCGGAGTGGGAGCCGCCGCGCACGAGGTTCGGTGCCCCCATCAGCAGCTTCATTCCGGCCTTGCGGGATAGGTCGGCGGCTTCCAGCGTCGTCGGGAACTCGGCGATGCACATGCCCTCGGCGGCGGCTTCGGCAACATGCTCCGGCTTCGCGTCGTCGTGACTGGCGAGCGGCAGCCCGAGGCGTTGCGCGGCGGCGACCACGGCGGCGCGCTGCGGGGCGGCGTAGCGGGTCTGCCGAGCGATGGTTTCGGCTTCGAACGCTTGCATCTCTGCGTTGGATAGGCCGAATTTTTTTCTTATAGAAATGTCGGTACGTTTCAAGATCGGTGAACTGCCGCTGCCCTGGCGTGTGATCCATGATCGAGACCAGTTTCACCACATCGGGCGTCGCCAACTGCTCGACCAGATCCATCAAATCGGGATAGGAGATTTCGCAGCGCAAGTGCAGGAAATGTTCGGCGCGGGTCAGATCGTCGGCGCGGGCGGCGAGAATGGCGTCGGCCATCGTCTTCAGACTGCGCACGCGCTCCGAGCCTTCGCGCACGTCCCCCAGCGCCAAAGCATCGAGCACGGTGGTAATCCCGCTGCCCGCCATCTGTGCATCATGGCTGAGGACGGCGGCAAGCGCGGGCCAGAGCACGCCGGGGCGGGGCGAAAAATGCTTTTCGAGATTATCGGTATGCAGCTCGATCAGCCCCGGCAACAGATAGTCGCCGTCGCAATCCAGCGCGCCAGAGGCGCGGCTGACGCCCGCGTCGAGGCCGGTAATCTGACCGTTCTCAACGGTAATCGTGCCGTGGACGACCTCTTGCGGCAGGCATAAGCGCAGATTTGTCAGGATCATTGTGGGATCGATCCTGGATAAGTGCGTCATTTATCTAGAACCTTTGTTCCGAAGACCGCTATGCTCGTGAGAGGCGATTGATTCACAGAAGGGCGGTAGCAGCGTGCGGCAGGCAGTATGGCAGAAAATCGCCGAGACCTTGCAACAGGATATTCGCAGCGGTCTGTTCGATAATGGCGGGCGGTTGCCGACCGAGGTTGTGCTGGCGGCGCGCTTTTCCGTCAACCGCCATACGGTGCGCCAGGCGATTGGGCATTTGGCCGATCTCGGCATCGTGGTTTCGCACCAGGGAAGGGGCGTATTTTTGCGCGATGCTGGGCTTGAGTATCGCGTCGGCCCGCGCACGCGCCTCACCGATAATCTCGTGCGGCAGGGGCGGCGACCGGAACGGGAGGAGGTGCGCGTCGAAACGATTCCCGCCCCCCGCGCCGTTGGCCGCGCCCTAAGGCTTCCTTTCTCGGCCTCGGTGCAGTGGCTTAGTTACCGGACGCGGGTAGAGGGGCGCTTGACCTGCCTGAACGATCATTATTTTCCGACCGAGCGGTTTCCGGCCATCGGCGAGGATTTTCTCCGTCTTGGTTCGATCACCGAGGCGCTGCGCTGCGCGGGGATCGAGGATTATCTGCGCGCCTCGACCCGGATCAACGCGCGCCTCTGCTCGGCCGCCGAGGCAAAGCAGCTCGATCTCAGCCGGGGGCGTCCGTTGATCGTGACGGCGGGGGTGGATTGCGATCTGTTGGGCCGTCCGATTAGCGTCAATCAGGCCCGGATGGTCGCCGATTCCGTCACCCTCACCGTCGAGCGCGACGAATAGCCGCCCCCGGGGGGGCGATAGTTCTTCTTGATACAAGTCAATGCCGCTGCCGAACCAAGGCCTAGTCTGCCCCCATCGAGCGGGCCTGCCACGGGCCTGCGTCACCATCGAAACAGGGGTTCATACGATGGCACGTCAATCGGGTTTCACCACAGCGGCCGCGCTTACGCTTCTTCTTCTCGGGACGACCGGGGCACAGGCCGCCGATCCGGCGCCGGCAACGTTTAAGGCGGGCGATTTCATGGTGCGCGTGCGCGGCCTCGGCGTGCTGCCGGATGTGTCCAGCAAGGTCAGCGCGCCAGTGGGCGGCAAGATCGACATCAGCAATGATTTTATCCCCGAAGTCGATTTCTCCTACTTCATCACGCCGAATTTTTCGCTGGAGTTAATCGCGGGCACTACGCGCCACAGCGTTACCGATAAAAGCTCCATCGTCGGCGACACGCACCTCGGCACCGTCCGCCTGCTGCCGCCGACGCTGACGGCGCAATGGCACTTCCTGCCGAACGAGCGCATCAACCCTTACGTTGGCGCGGGTATCAACTATACGATTTTCTACGACGCGAAAAACGGCTCGCAGCATTCGGGCGTTCGCTACGACGATAATTTCGGCTACGCCCTACAAGCCGGGGTGGACGTGAATATCACCGGCAATTGGTACGCCAACCTCGACGTGAAGAAAATCTTCCTGAAGACCACGGCCCATGTGTCGGCGGCAAAAGCCATTCCGACCACGGCGAAGGTGGATATCGACCCGTGGATCGTCGGGATTGGGATTGGCTATAAGTTCTAACGCGGAACCCCTGCCGGATAGCGATTCCCGATCCCACAGCAGGGTCTCTGCCCGTCCCCGCGAGATATCGGGGGCGGGCTTTTTTGTTGATAAAGCCCTGAACAAATGATGGTACAGTGCCGCGATAAATTCGTTCTAAGGGTGAAGAATGAGCGGCCTCGAGCTTCTTCCCGTGCTCCTCTGGGGGCTTGATGCAATCGGCAAAGCCACGGTCGGCGAAGCCGTGAAGGATGCTTACAAGGCCCTGAAAGCACAAATGCCCTGGGCGGCGGATAGTCTGGCGGCTTTGGAGCAACAGCCGCAGTCTAAAGGGCGGCAGATGGTTCTTCAGGAAAGTCTTGAGGAGCGTCCTGCGACCGAGCTTGCCGCGCTTGAACCCCTGGCGCAGGCGCTTCTCGATCATCTGCGGCGGGAGCATCCGGCCCCCGTTGGCGTCGATATTCGCAAGTTGGAAGCGGTCAATTTTCGCGTGGGAACGCTGAGCGTCGAAGAGGGCACGGGGGTGCGCATCGAAGAGGCTAAGCTTAGCGGCGATGTCTCGTTCGATCAGATTACCGTGGGAAAAACGCAGCGGTAGGGGAGCCCGGCCCGGCCTCTACCGCAGCGGTGGGCGCAGTCTTGGACGGCTCGTCGGTCGGGCGCGATGTGAACATCCATTATTACATTACCCGTGATAGCGTCGCCTTCGTCGGGCAGCGCGACGTTCCCGAGAGTGCGCCGAGTCTCGTCTGGTCGAACCTGCCCGATGCAATCGAAGCGGGCGCGCCGAATAGCTTCAGCCTGCTGCGCTGGGATTTCCGGCTGGTCGAAACGCTCTATGGGCGCGCCGAGGCGCAGGAAAAAATCCTCAACTGGGCACGGGGCTCCCGAAACGCGGCGCTCGCCCGGCTGATTCACGGGGAGGGCGGGGCCGGAAAAACCCGGCTGGCCGCCGAAGTCGCGAAAATCCTCCGCAACGAGGGCTGGACGGCGGGGTTTCTGCCGCGCAATACCACAGAATTCTATTTTCCGGCCAATCCCAAGGGCGTGCTGCTGATCGTCGATTACCCCGAAGAGCAGCCGGAGCGCACGAAAGCGCTGCTGGATAGGCTCGCCGATCTGGCCGAAACCACGCATCCCCTGCGCGTTCTGTTCCTCTCCCGCCGCCCCTATGACCAATGGATTGAGCAAGCGACCCATTTGGGCGGGCGTTTTGGCGGGCAGGCGATTGCCGCGCCCCAGCCTTAACGGTTGAGGAGGCGGAAGCGCTGATTGCGGAAGCCGCGCACCAGTTCCGCGCCGTTGCCGGGCCAGCGGGGGTGAAAGGCCTTTCCCAGGCGGTGTTTGACCCGTCCCGCGTCCGGGCCTGGCTCGCACAGGAGGAGAAGCACCGTTTGCCGCTCTATGCGGCGGCGGCGGCGGTGCAGGCGGTGCTCGACCCGGCCAAAGCCTTCGGCCAAACGGGGGCCGAGGTGCTGACCTCCCTGGTCCTGCGTGAATTTGACCGGGTCAGGCCCGCCTCCGAGGCCATCGGTTTGGGAAAGGAGGGGCTCATTGCCCTCCTGGCGCTCGGGGTCCTCGCCGATGGGCTCACCCAAGACCAAATCGGCGATTTGATCGACCTCGGGGTTGGGGCTGCCGTAAAGGCCGATTATTTCGAGCGTTTGGCCGAGAGCCCCTGGTGGCAGCAGGGCCGCTTGCTCCGCCTGGAGCCCGACGCCCTGGCCGCCGCCTTCCTCAATCGAGCGCTCTTCCCCACGAAACTCCCCCAGGGGCGGAAGGAACTGCCGGATTGGCTTTACGCCGCCCTCCGCACCAGTGCGCAGCCCTTACCGGGCGGCTGGAACGGGTTCTGTTCGATCTCTTTAGCATCGCGCTGCGTGACGGGGGCGGCCACGCGCTCGAAGACGCGCTGGTGGCGTGTGTGAGGCGGGAACCGGGGCGCGCGCGGGCGTTCGAGGGAGTTTCTCGTGAAAGGGTATTTTGGTGCCTGCGCTTTGCTGCTGAAGTTGCAAACAATTTTGGCAAACCAAGCTGAGGACAAGGCGTATCGAGCAGGAAATTTAACAAATTTAACAATACATTTGACGCGCTTAGGTGAGGTTGAAAAGGCACTGACCGCGATTGACGAGTCAGTTGAGATTCTAAGGTCATTAATTCGCGGAGGGCGAGAGGGGCTGTTACCAACCTTCGCTACCTCATTAAATAACATGAGTATATGTCTTGCTAATCTTGGCTATCTGGACGATGCGCTGTCTGCAATTGAAGAGGCTGTTAATATTGAGCGAGATTTGATTAGA
>NZ_LAJY01000301.1 GCF_000963705.1 Elstera litoralis
GCCGGGCTTGATTTCTTGCCAAGCGGAGCCGTTAAGGCAATGCCCTTCAGCCTGATCGATAAGAGTAGCCTCGGCAGCCTTCAGGCGCGGTTTGGTGGGAACCAAATTGACTTCGATAAGATTGACTACCGCGCTTTATCCCGAAAATTCTCGGGTAAGGCGGAGTATGACCTCAATCCTGCAAACCTGATCCGCTAGGTGTTCGCTTATACAATCATCTGAGGAATAGTGTCTTCCCCCCCAACACTCGGGTTGGGGGGCGGGGCGATTGGGGTTACAGGGCGCATCAGACTGGGCTTATAATGCCTCTATGCTCTTCCCCTCCGTCCCCTTCCTGTTCTACTTCTTTCCCGTTTTCCTCACCCTCTACCTGCTGCTACCGCAACGGGGCCGGGCGCGGAACGTTTTTCTGTTGGCGGGAAGCCTATTCTTTTACGCCTGGGGCGAACTCGCGAATCTGTGGGTGCTCGTGCTCTCCCTCGTCTTCACCTATGGCGT
Source organism: Elstera litoralis (assembly GCF_000963705.1). Taxonomy (GTDB): domain Bacteria; phylum Pseudomonadota; class Alphaproteobacteria; order Elsterales; family Elsteraceae; genus Elstera; species Elstera litoralis. The sequence goes on from NZ_LAJY01000301.1 coordinate 499, forward strand.
TGGTTTGCACATTGCTGGTCGCAAGCGCTGGCTGGCAGTCGGGGTGATCGGCCATCTGTTCTTGCTCGGGTGGTTCAAATATGCGGGGTTTGCGCTCGCAACGCTCGCCAGCGTCGGGATTGATCTGCCGCTCACAGCCAAAGACGCCCCCGCGCTGCCGCTGGGGATTTCGTTTTTTACCTTTCACGCCCTTTCCTATCTCATCGACGTCTATCGCGGCAAAGCCCCGCCCGCGCGGCGACTGCCTGATTTGGCGCTCTATATTCTGCTGTTCCCGCAGTTGATCGCCGGGCCGATTGTGCGCTTTTCCACCCTGCACCGGCAGATCACGCGGCGCTGGGTGACGCTCGGGCGAGTGCGGATTGGGATGGAGGTGTTCTGCCTCGGGTTGATGCAAAAGCTGCTGATCGCCGACACCCTCGCCCGCGCGGTCGATCCGATTTTTGCGCTGCCGACCGCCGACCTAACCCCCAGCGTCGCCTGGATGGGGGCGGTGCTCTATACGCTTCAGCTCTATATGGATTTCTCCGGCTATTCCCATATGGCCATCGGCCTTGCGCTGATGCTGGGGTTCCGCTTTCCGCGCAATTTCAACTTCCCCTTACGCGCCACCTCGATCACCGATTTTTGGCGGCGCTGGCATATCAGCCTGTCGCGCTGGTTCCGCGATTATCTCTACATCCCCTTGGGCGGTAGCCGGAACGGGGCCGGACGGACCGCCCTCAATTTGATGCTGGTGTTTCTGCTCTGCGGGCTCTGGCACGGCGCAACCTGGACCGCGCTTGCCTGGGGGGCTTATAATGGGCTGTTTCTGGGGCTCGAACGGGCGGGGCTCGGGCAGTTTCTGGCGCGGCTGCCCGTTCTTGTGCAGCGGGCCTATGCGCTGCTGCTGGTGGTAGCGGGCCTCGTGATTTTCCGGTCCGCCGATTTGGCCCAAACCGGAGCCTTTTGGGCGGCGATGAGCGGGATGGCCGCAACCGACGCCATAACCTCGGTCGCGCGCTTTGCGTCGCCGAGTATCGTTGCTGCGGCAGCTATCGCTGGGCTCAGCCTCCTGCCGCTGAAGCCGATGCTGCCGACGGCCGCCTTCGCCGCCCCGCGTGCGCTAGGGGCACGAACCTTGGCCTGCCTCTTGGCCCTGCTCACGGCGGCGATGCTGCTGGCGCACGGCAGTTACAGCCCCTTCCTCTATTTCCGGTTCTGAGCCCATGCGCCGCCTCGCCCCCCTTCTGCTCATCGCCGCACTCTGGCTGCCCCTCGCCGCGAGCGTCTGGGAGCCGGGGGCCGAACCGCTACTGGAGAACCGCACGCTCGCCCCGCCGCCGTCCCTTCCCCACACCTGGGCGATGGCACTCCGCTTTCCCAACGCCGCCGACGCTTGGGCAAGGGACCATTTCGGCTTTCGCACGCGCCTGCTCGTCGCGTACAACCGCCTGCGCTTTGGGCTGTTCGGCGAATACCCATCGCCCGATCTGCTTGCCGGTAAAGACGGTATGATTTTTTTCAATTTTGGCAGTGCCGAGAATAAGCGCCTCGTGCGCCATCTCTGCGGTTTGAACCTCGACGCCGATCATGTTGCCGACCGGGTGATGGAGGTGACTGCCTTTTTGTTTCAAATGCGTGCCCTCCATCCACAAACCTATTTGCTGGCGATTCCCGATAAATCGCGCGTCTTCCCCGAAGCGCTGCCGGATTGGGTTCAGGCCGAATGTGCCCGCGCAACGCCGCCCTTGGCCAAACTCATGGCAAGCATCGCCACGGTTCCGTGGCTTGAGGGGGCATCGCTCTACCCTCTCGCCGCGCTACGCGCGGCCGACCCGCCCGTTTACCCTAAATCCAATTTTCACTGGAACCTTCCAGGAGCCCGGATGATCGCCGATCTCGCGGCGAAAGACCTGTTTCACATGACCCCAACGGTCGATCTGCCCTATCGCCCGGTGCCGGGGTTTTCGGATTTAACCAGCTTTATGCCGGGGCTAACCCGGCCCATCGCCGAAAGCACGCCCGATTTTGCCGCAGCGGGCATTCGCGCCTGCCAAAATGAGGCCGCCTGCTTTCCAGAGTTCCCCGAGGCCGCCGGGCGGCTCGGCCATCTATCGCGCTTCCAGCAAGTATCGCCCGCGCCCGGCCGCCCGCGCCTGCTGATTTTATCCGACTCGTTCGGCACCGCCCTGGCTCCGGGGTTTGCCCCCTATTTTGCCGAGGTCTGGCATTTTTCGATGAACGACCTGGCGACAAGCCTTACCCCGGCCCAGCGCAGCGCGATGCGGCAAGCAATCTTCGAGCAGTTCCAGCCGGACATTATTCTGCACGCGTATACGGAAACAGCAATTCTCTGGGGAGATTCGTATTTAGAAGTGGTTCGCCGCTTCGTCGTTGGGGAGTAACGCCCCCGTTCCCGCGCCGATGGCACAAGCACGGCCTTCTTAAATCAACAAAAAACCGCCGCCGAGGGTGCCCTCGGCGGCGGTCTTTTTAGCAGCGTTGAAGGGCCGAAAGGCTTACTTCGTCACGTCTTCCTTCTGGCGGGCTTGGCGCATGGCCGCCCCCAGAATATCGCCCAGCGAGGCACCCGAATCGGAGGAGCCGAATTCCGCCATCGCGGCCTTCTCTTCTTCCATTTCGCGGGCCTTGACCGACAGCGATACGCGGCGCGAGCCCTTATCGATCTGGGTCACTTTCGCATCGATCTTGTCACCGACGGAGAAACGTTCGGTGCGTTGATCGGCGCGGTCGCGGGCCAGTTCAACCTTGCGGATGAAGCCGTGAACGCCTTCGGTGATTTCGACTTCGATGCCGTTTTCCTGAACCTGGGTAATGGTGCAGGTGACGACTTCGCCCTTGCGGACGGTGCCGATGGAGGCTTCGAACGGATCGGCGGTGAGCTGCTTAATGCCCAGGCTGATACGCTCTTTTTCCACATCAACATCAAGAACGCGGACGCGCACTTGGTCGCCCTTCTTGAAGTCTTGGATGGCTTCTTCGCCCGGACGTTCCCAATCGATATCCGACAGGTGAACCATGCCGTCGATGTCGCCGGGCAGACCCACGAACAGACCGAATTCGGTGATGTTCTTGACTTCGCCTTCCAGCTCCGTATTGGCCGGGAACTTGGTCACGAACGTATCCCACGGATTGTCCATGCACTGCTTCAGGCCAAGGCTGATGCGACGCTTCACCGGATCGACATCCAGCACCATCACTTCGACTTCTTGACTGGTCGAAACAATCTTGCCCGGATGAACGTTCTTCTTCGTCCAGCTCATTTCGGAGACATGGACCAGGCCTTCGAT
>NZ_LAJY01000302.1 GCF_000963705.1 Elstera litoralis
GGATGGGAGGTTTCCGTTTCGTCAACCATATGTCGCAGATTAACCCTCTGCCGCGCCCGCTCCAAGCCCGCCATCTATAGGGGGCACGATTTTTCTGGAGGGATATCCCATGACCATGCCCGCCCTTTTCATCGCTCACGGCTCGCCGATGCTGTTGGCCGACGAGCCGCGCGTTGCCGGGCTCGCGGCTTGGGCGAAAACCCTGCCGCGCCCGAAGGCTGTTCTGATGATTTCTGCCCATTGGGAAGAACGGGATCTAGCGATTGGCGCAACGACACCGCAGCCGCTGATTTACGATTTCTATGGGTTTCCCGAACCGCTCTATCAGTTGAAATACCCCTGCCCGCCCGCGCCGGAGTTAGCGGGTCGGGTGGAAACCTTGCTCGCAGGCGTCACCAAAACCCGGCGCGACCCGACGCGCGGATACGATCACGGCACTTATGTGCCGCTGCTGTGCTGCTACCCGGAAGCCGATATTCCCGTGCTTCAGATTGCCCTTCCGAAAGTCCCGCCCGCCGAGCTGATCCGCATTGGCGAAGCGCTGGCTCCGTTGCGGGAGGAGGGGGTGATGATTATCGGCAGCGGCTATATCACCCATAATATGCGCGCGGGCTTTCACCAGGGGCCGCCGCGCGCCTGGGCGGCGGAATTCGACGCCTGGATTGCCGATGCAGTCGTGCGGAAAGATGCAGAAGCTTTGGGGAATTTCGAAACGGCAGCCCCCGGCGCTAAAGAGTCTCTCCCGACCGACGAGCATTTTCTGCCCTTGCTGATGGCGTTTGGTGCTTCGCTGCCCTACGACGAGCCTATCCGCTTTCCCATCGATGGGTTCGAATATGGTTCGTTCAGCCGCCGCTCGGTGCAGTTCGGCTGACCTATACCGAGGGATGCAATCGGCATAAAAAAACCCCGTCCACCGAGCAGCAGAGGCACAAGCGCTCGGTGGGCGGGGCCCGAGAGAGGAGCGGAGGCGATGCTCTTCTCTCGATCACTTATCTCAGTAAAACCTGAGATAGGTTAATAAATCGTCTCTATTCCTAACTGAATCAAGAGACTTGTCTAAATTTTGGGGCATAGCCCCTATCGGCCTACAACGGGTTGGAAGCGCGGCATGGGCACCGACGGGGTTTCGCGGATCGGGGCTTCTTTTTCCGCGAGCAGGCGCATAATCGCTTCGCGGGCATAATGGCTCTTCGTCCGGCCGGTGGCGCGGGCGAGGTTGGCAAGGCGGCGTTCAAGCTCGGCTTCGACGCGCACGGTCAGCATGACTTGACTGTCAACAGCTTTGACACGCACCGGCGGCGGCGGGAAGTGGGGACGGGGGGTCATGCGCGTAGTCCTTCTCGGAGGGTGCTGCGGAGAGAGTCCAGAGGTACGGATTGCCCGTGCCGCTCGACGTGCCAGAAAGTCCAACCGTTGCAACTGGGAACCGATTGCAAAGCGGCCGCGACCTGGTGGATGGAGCCGCGCGCGCTATCGGCAGCAAGGCTGCCATCGGCGCGGACGCGGGCGGAGTAACGGCGGCGCACGTCGAACAACAGCTCGCCGGGCCGGATCAGGCCGAGTTCGACCAGATTACCAAACGGAATGCGCGGGGCTTCGCGCGGCGATTGCGTCGCGGCAATCGCTTCGGCGGGGGCGGGCTCGACACTATCGATCCGCGCTTGCGCGCCAGCGGCATAGGCTTCGTCGCGTTCCAGGCCGATGAAATGGCGGCCAAGATATTTCGCAACCGCGCCGGTGGTGCCGGTGCCGAAGAACGGATCGAGCACAATATCGCCGGGTTTGCTGGAGGCCATCAGCACGCGGTACAGCAGGCTTTCCGGCTTTTGCGTTGGGTGCAGCTTGCGCCCATCGACCTTCAGCCGTTCGCGGCCCGTGCACAGCGGCAGCACCCAGTCCGAGCGCATTTGCAGATCATCATTGGCCATTTTCAGGGCCGAATAATTGAACGTGTATTTCGACTTCGGCGTTTTCGACGCCCAAATCAGCGTTTCATGCGCATTGGTGAAGCGGCGGCCCCGGAAATTCGGCATGGGGTTGGACTTGCGCCACACCACATCGTTCAAAATCCAAAAGCCCATATCCTGCAACATCGCGCCGAGGCGGAAGATATTGTGGTAGGAGCCGATCACCCAAAGGGTGCCATCGTCCTTCAACACCCGGCGGGCTTCGGTTAGCCACGCTTTCGTGAAGCGGTCGTGCGCCGCAAAATCCCCGAGCTTATCCCACTCGGCATCGACGCCATCGACTCGGCTATTGTCCGGGCGATGCAACTCACCATT
>NZ_LAJY01000303.1 GCF_000963705.1 Elstera litoralis
TTTATGGTGCAGCTTAGTCACCCCCATGACCATTGTCGCCGGGGCAACCCGGTTAGGCCTGACAATTTTCTCGCAAAGCGCGTTGACCATTTTCCAGGTGGCATTGGTTTTATCGACCCTTTGGCTGGCAGGAGTTTTAGCTTTAATCCGACATCCGAATTGCGAGAAAAATAAATTTACGTTGCTCTTTGTCATTCTTATATCGGCTATTTTTGCCGATTATTTTCGATCTTTCTATGAGGAGGCGATTGTTCTGGTAGTGTTGCCCTGGTTCCTCTTGGGGCTTTGGCGCTGGCAATCGGACGGTAAACCGGGGCTGATTTTGGTTTCAGCCGCGTGCTTAATCAGTGCGAAAGTTCAAATGATTGGGGCGCTTCCGCTCATTTTGGCGATCATCTGGCGCCCGTGGCTTTCCGTTCCGCGAATCGCGAACCTTCGCGCCTCCACGCGGATTCCCATAGTGCTAACGATTGGCCTGATCGCCTTGAGCGCGCTCTCGCTCGCCCGTTGGGAATATACCCGCAAAGGCGAGGTAAACCGCTACAATCGTTTTTACAGCGGGGTTGGCCAGGCGTTGCAAGGTGTTGCCGATTGGCCCGCCCGGGCGTTCCACATGCGTAATCTTTACGAGCGCGAGCACCGCGCGCAGTTGCAGCAACAGACACTGGCGCTCGAACCGAATCCGGCGCAACCTTTGCTCGGCACGCGGTTTTCCCCCACCGGGGCTATCCTTTGGCGATCCTATAAAGCGCGCGGGGAGTTGGCCACCTTCGATGCGATTGTTGCCCCCGGGGCGCTCGGTAATTTCATTCCCTGGCTGCTCGCGCGGCCCCGAATTTGGCCGGAGATTATTCGGAGCATTGCCATTCTCACGGCAACGGGTGATTACCGGGTTCAGTATTTAAACAACTCTCTTTATCTTCCGGGGCTTAGCGAACTTCAGGATTTCGCGCGATCCTGGCTGGGGGCTTATGGGCTTGTGGCCCTGGCCCTGGCCGCATGGGTCGGGCGGTCCCTTTGGCTCCCCGGGCTGTTTCTCCTAACGCTGCCGTTAGCGGTTTGGGGGGGCGATGGTTTCTATGAGTTCGAAAAGCATTTTGCCCCTTATTGGATGCTTTTGCCTCTTCTGTTCAGCGGCGCGTTCTCGTTTCGCGGCGGGGGCCGCGCGGGCGGGAGTGGAAACCTTGCGGGTGGCTCCCTAAATTCAACGCCATGACCCAATACGCCCCCAATCTCGATGCCATCGCGCGCCTCGCCGAAACCGCGCTGGCGGACATCCCGCCGGAACTGCGCCAATACACGCGCGACCTTGTGTTGAAGGTGGAGGATTTCCCCGACGATGGCGTCGTGGAGGAAATGGGGCTGGAAAGCCCGTTCGACCTGCTCGGCCTCTATCAGGGCGTGGCAATGCCGCTGCAAAGCGTGAGCTACGCCCACCCGGAGCCGCACCGCGTGTTCCTCTATCGCCGCCCGATCCTGGATTATTGGTGCGAGACCGGTGAGGCGCTGGACGATATCGTTCGCCACGTCCTCATTCACGAAATTGGCCATCATTTCGGCTTTTCGGATGAGGATATGGAGCGGATTGAGGGGGAGTGAACCAGTAGTTCATCATTGAACGGAAAGTTCGAATAGAGCCGCATTAACGCGTTGAGCCTATAAACTAAAACTTAGTTAAACTGTCCCTTGAAAGAGCGTGCAGACCCCTGGTAGAGGAAGTGAAGAGGCTTTCTACAAGGGTTGGTTCGATGGCTGAAGTGGCGTTCGACGCAGACTATTATC
>NZ_LAJY01000304.1 GCF_000963705.1 Elstera litoralis
GGATATTTCGGTCGATAAGCCGGTCGAAATCATCGAGCCGCAAAAACCCGCCGTTCCGATCAAGCGCTCGGTATTTCCAGACTATATCATTTGTTTGGAAGACGGCAAAAAGCTGAAAATGCTCAAGCGCCACCTGCGCACGGCCTATAATCTAACGCCGGATGACTATCGGGCGAAATGGGGCCTTAGCGCCGATTACCCGATGGTCGCCCCCAATTATGCCGAGCAACGCTCGCAATTTGCCAAGCAGATCGGCCTTGGGCGGACAGGACTTGCCGATGTTACGCGGGGCCGCCGGAAAAAAAGTTTCGGCCTAACCGAAAACCTCAGCGCAACAGCGATAACGCGGCACCCTGGGTGCCGCGTTTATTTTTAGCCTCCGACAAATTCTCTAATAAACTTCAAGTCTGCCGAGAAAATCTCCCGGCACCTTTCAGAGCGAAAACCCGCCCGGCCCCGGTCGAACCGCCGCTGCGAGCAAGCGTTGCAGCTTATTGCACGCTTGCCGGGTAAGAATGGCGTCCGCCGCCGCCGCCGGGCCGACAATCGAGGCCTCCTGCCCCGTGCGCGGATCGACCGCCGTCGCTTTGGCGTAGCTGCCTTGGCGAATGATCTCGATCAGAAAAGCCTCACTCTGTCCGGCCATCGCAGCACGCTTACGGCTCGATCGTGCAGACGAGGGTCTTCTGGACCGCCTTCAACACCGGCTCGTCCATAAAGCGCCCGCCGCAGCGCTGGGAATAGTCGGCCACGCGCGCATTATAGTTCGCCGTTTGCGTTTGCAGGCCGGGTAACACTTCTTGCTCCAACCGGGCCTCGTCATCATCACGCTTTTCCATTTGCGCCCGAAATGCGTCGACCGAGGTCGGGTCGTTCACATTCACCGTCGGGCGCTTCGTGTTGAGCGCCGTCGTTTGATCGGCGATGGATTGGCGCAGCGCCTCATAGGTCGCGCGCACCGCCCCCAACTCCCCTTCCCGCTTCTGCACCGATTGATTGAGGCAGAGGCAGGTTGCAATCTCGCGCGGGTCGGTCATCAGCGTCCCGGCGGGCGATTGGCCGAGCGCGGGGCCTGCGAGCCCGAGCAGCGTGACAAGAAAACCCTGCTGAACCATCGTCATAACGCGCATTGATATGCTCCCACCGTGCCGTGCGTAGAATCCAACTTTGTTGGGCATTATTCAATTGCGAATGCGGCACGAGAAAGGCACTTTGCGCCCACACCCTTGCCGCTTCTTTTTGCAGCGCTCTCGAAGATTTGCTGCCCCGCGAGGTGCCTCATGCTGACCCTGTTTCTCTCCGCCGATGCCGCCACCCAGCGGCTGCCCTTAGGTGAGCTGCCGTCCACACTGCCGCCCGCCCTATGGTACGATTTGTTGGAGCCGACGACGGCGGAAATCCACGCGGTTCAGCGCAGCCTCGGCATCGAGCTTCCCAGCCGCGAAGAGATGCAGGAAATCGAAGTCTCCAGCCGACTCTATGAGGAGGATGGCGCACTCTTCATGACCGTTTCGATCATGTCGAAATTCGATAGCGGCCGCCCGGAAACCAATGCCGTTACCTTTGTGCTCACGCCGAAAGCGCTCGTTACCGTGCGCTATGCCGATCCGCTGCCCTTCATCCAATTCGCCAACCGCGTGCAGCGCAACCCGACGCAATGGACCGGATCGGACACGATCTGGACCGGGCTGCTGGAAACCCTGGTGGACCGGGTCGCCGACGTGCTGGAGCGCATCTCCGCCGATTTGGAGCGCACGGGGCAACGGGTGTTCGACAGTAAGGATACGCGCGGGCGCACCGGGGCAGCGCTGGAAGAGGCCCTTTCGAAAATCGGGCGCTCCGGGCAAATGGTATCGGGCATTTCGGAAAGCCTGATGACGCTGAACCGCGCCATCGCCTATGCGGGCAATATCGGCGGCAGTTGGCTGAGCAAAGAGGCGCGCAATACGGTGAAGATGCTCACCCGCGATATCAAATCGCTGCACGATCATGCCGCTTTTCTGTCGCAGAAGGTGAATTTCTTACTTGATGCCACGCTAGGGCTCATCAATATCGAGCAAAATGCCATCATTAAGATTTTCACCGTCGCCTCGGTGGCTTTCCTGCCGCCGACGCTGATCGCCAGCATCTACGGGATGAATTTTGAAATCCAACCGGAGTTGAAATGGGATTTCGGCTACCCGATGGCGATTGGTTTGATGGTCCTCTCGGCCCTCGGTCCCTATTTATACTTCAAGCGGAAGGGCTGGATTTAGGTTTATGGTGTACGAATAGTTCCCGTCGCCCGAAACGCCGCCAGCGTCGCGCGCAGCATCGGCGCGACGGGGAGCGGCACCGGCGCGGGCAGATAGGAGAGGCCGTAGCGT
>NZ_LAJY01000305.1 GCF_000963705.1 Elstera litoralis
CGTTGAAGTGCCGATGGTGCGGTTCAAGGTTTCGTTGATCGACAGATCAATCAATTCCCGCAGTGGCATGGCCTTATATTTGCGCAAATTCTCGCGAACACGGTCATAAACCACGACCTTATCGTTGATCGAATAGCCCATGATAGCGAGGATGGCCGCAATACTGGAGAGGTTGAATTCCAGATTGAACAGCACGTAAAAGCCCACGGTTTTCGTCACGTCGAGAATCAAGGTGACAACCGCGCCGACGCCGAACTGCCATTCGAAGCGGAACCAGATATAGGCGAGCATCGCGAACAGCGACAGGCCGAGCGCAATCATGCCATTGGTGAACAGCTCGCCGCTGACCGCCGCGCCGACGGCTTCGACGCGCTGGAAGCTGACGCCCGGATAATCGGCCGTGAGGCGTTGGCGCACGGCATTCACCGCGCGCTGCTGGGCTTCATCGTCCCCCGCTTGGCGCTCGATGGCAATCGACACATCGACCGGCGTGCCGATCTCCTGCAAGCCAACGTGCCCTAGATTGAGCGGCGTTAGACTAGCCCTGATCGCGCCGAAATCCGCCGGTTGGGTGAGGCGGGCTTCAATGACGATCCCGCCGCGAAAATCCACGCCCATATTCAGGCCCGGCGTGAAATACAGCACGACAGAGAGGATTGAGAGAATGGCCGACATCGCCAACCCGGCAATGCGGCCCTTCATGAACTGAATGCGGGTTCCGTCGGGAACGAGACGAACGTAATACATGAGACTTCCCCCGGCCTTACAGCGGCAGTTTCGACGGGCGGTTGCGCGCGTACCAGAGCCCGATCATGTACCGGACCATCACAGTCGCGGTGAACATGGAGGTGAGAATCCCCAGGGTCGTGGTCACGGCAAAGCCCTTGATCGGCCCGGAGCCGAGCGCGTAGAGCAATGTCATCTTAATCATCGTCGTCAAATTGGCGTCGATGATCGTGGCGAACGCGCGCTTAAAGCCCGAATCAATGGAGGCAATCGCGCTGCGCCCCAGCTTGGTTTCTTCGCGGATACGCTCATTGATGAGGATATTCGCATCGACCGCCAGCCCCACCGCAATCAGCATCCCGGCAATCCCCGGCAGCGTCAGCGTCGCCTGCAACAGCGACAGCGCGGCAATCGTCATCACGAGGTTCAACACCAGCGCGATGACGGCGAAAATACCGAAGGTGCCGTAAGACACGATCATATAGATCATAATCATTACGAGACCGCCGAGGACCGAATAGAGCCCCGCTTTAATCGCGTCGGCCCCGAGGTCCGGCCCAACGGTGCGCTCTTCGATAATCTTCAGCGGCGCGGGCAGCGCCCCCGCACGCAGCAATACGGAAAGGTCGCTCGCCGATTGCGTGGTGAAATTCCCCGAAATGATCCCGCGCCCGCCGGTAATCGGCTCGCGGATCACTGGGGCGGAAATCACCTTATTATCGAGCACGATGGCGAAGGGTTTGCCGACATTTTCCGTCGTCGCATCGGCAAAGCGGCGCGCGCCGACCGAATCGAAGCGGAAGCTAACGACCGGCTGGCCTTCCTGGAAGCTCGGCTGGGCGTCGACGAGATTTTCGCCGCTGACCATCACGCGCTTATTCACCACATAGGCGGGTGCCTGCTCGCCCCGTTCGGAGGGGAGCACTTCCGAGCCCACGGGCGGGCGGCCCGTCGGGCTCGCGTCGGGATTGACCATACGGAAGCTGAGCTTCGCCGTCGTGCCGATCAGCGCCTTGATGCGGTCCGGTTCGCGCACGCCGGGAAGCTGCACCAGAATCCGGTCGGTGCCCTGCTGCTGAATACGCGGCTCTTTCGTGCCGGTTTCATCGACGCGGCGGCGGATGATTTCGATGGATTGCTGAAGCGCGGCATTCCGCTTGGCGATAATCGCCGCCTGCTTCAACGTCAGCGTCACCACCCCATCGGCAGCGATGGCGACATTAAGGTCGGGATCGGAGATTTCCAACGCCCGCCGCGCGGCATTGGGGTCGACGCCGTCGTTCAGCTTCAGGGTGATCTGTGCGCCATCCTGGGCGATGCCCGTGAAAGCAATCTGCTCCCGCCGCAAATCGCCCCGGATCGAATCGACCAGATTGGCCATCCGGTCGCGTTCGACCGCAGCAAGATCGACCTGCAATAGCAGATGCGAGCCGCCTTGAAGATCGAGCCCCAGGCTGACCTGACGCGCCGGAACGTAACTCGGCAGGGTTTGCAGCGTCGCTTCCGACACAAGGTTAGGCGCGGCAATGAGCAACGATAGGATCGTGACAATCCAAATCGTCCACACTTTCCAGCGGGCAAAATACATGGGACGGATCCCTTAAAACGCAAAAAGTTTGGGGCAGAGAATCCCCTACCCCTTGATAGAAAGCCCGAAAGTTAGGCCTTGGTTTCTTCCTTGGCGTCGGCCTTATCGGCTTTCGCCGGGTCGGTCTTCGCCAGAACGTCGCTCACCGCGCCGCGCAGCACGCGAATGCGCACGCCTTCGGCGATTTCGATTTGCAGTTCGGCATCGCCATCGGCCTTCGTGACCGTGCCGATGATACCGCCCGAGGTGACGATCCGGTCGCCCCGGCGCACATTGCTCAGCATTTCGCGATGGGCTTTCGCCTTCTTCTGCTGCGGACGAATGAGCAGGAAGTAGAAAACGATAAAAATTAGAATCAGCGGGCCGAACTGCACCAGCATGGCATTGATGCCGCCGCTAGCGGCTGCCGCATCTTGAGCGAAAGCGGGAGAAATAAACATAGTCACTCCATCGGATGGGGATTTTCCCCGCTACGGGCGCGGGGATCAGAATTCCTGGCGGCGGACTATAACGCCGCCGCCACGAAAGGCAATGCGGGCGCTGGGGAGCGCGCGCGGGGCGCTAGCCTTCGGTGGCCGTCAGCCGCGTCGGCAGGCTTGCGGTGGGACGCCCGAGATATTGTTCAGGATCAACGGCTTGCGTGCCCTTGCGAATTTCGAAATGCAGTTGCGGTGTCGAAACATTGCCGGTTTGTCCGACGCGCGCAATCACTTGGCCGCGCCGGATGGTATCGCCGCGATTGACCAGCAGCACCTCGTTATGGGCATAGGCGGTCATGAACCCATCGGCGTGGCGAATCAGCAGCAGATTGCCGAAGCCACGAATTTCATCGCCGGCATAGGCGACGACGCCATTTTCCGCCGCGCGCACCGGCGTGCCTTTGGCAGCGGCGATATTGATGCCATCGTTATGCAAGCCGCGATCCTGCGGTCCGAAGGTCGCGATGATCCGGCCCGTCGCGGGCCATTGGAAGCTGCGCCCGCCGCGCGGTGGCGGCGTCGGCAGAGATGCCACAACCTCGTCGCGGCTCGGCTTCTTGACCGGCGCTTCCTGGGCGGGAAGCGGCGTTGCGGGCTCGCCGACTTCCGGTTCTTCCGCCTCGGCTTTGGGCGGAACTGGCTTCGGCGCTTCGGCTTTCACGGGCGGCGGCACGACGGCGGGTTTCGCCGGTTCGACGGGTTTGGGAGGCTCTGCCGCTTTTGGCGGCTCGGCCTTCGCGGGCTCGGTTTTGGCCGGGTCAGTTTTGGGCGGCGCAGACGGCACAACCGGAACCGGCGGCGGCGCGACAGGGACGGCGGTTTTAGCCGGGGCCTCGGGAACGACAGGCGCCGCCACGGGCACAGTGGGCACCGTTACAGGTTTCGGCGGCGGCGGCAGGGCGG
>NZ_LAJY01000306.1 GCF_000963705.1 Elstera litoralis
CCAGCCCAGGCGATCATTGCGCATTATCGGTGCAGAGCTTCAGCGGCGGCGCAACAAGCGTTAATCCGCGCTCCGCGACGACGGACTGAAGCCGCACGCGCAGGGCCTTATTGGCGGCAACCCCGCCCGCAATCACCACATGGCGGCCCTCGGGATGGGCGCTACAGAAGGCGGTTAGGGCGTTTTTCAGCCGGTCGGCCAGCACGTCGCCGACGGCGGCCTGAAAGCTGGCGGCAAGGTCCGACAAATCTTGCCCGGAAACCGGCGCGGGCAGTTTTTCGGCGGCAAGGGCGCACGGCGGTCTTCAAGCCCGAGAGCGAGAGATCGGCCCCTGGGCGCCCGACCAGCGGGCGCGGCAGGGCAAAGCGCGCGGCATCGCCGCTCAGCGCGGCCTGTTCGACGGCGGGGCCACCGGGGAAGCCGAGGCCGAGCATCTTGGCGGTTTTGTCGAACGCCTCGCCGACGGCATCATCGAGGGTACCGCCGAGGCGGCTATAGGCCCCAACGTCGGCGACCGACAGAAACTGGCTGTGCCCGCCCGACACGAGCAGCAGCAGAAACGGAAATGGCACATCGTCGGTCAGGCGGCAGGTCAGCGCATGGCCTTCCAGGTGATTGACGGCGATAAAGGGTTTCTCGTGGACCATCGCCAGACTTTTTGCGACGGTCGCGCCGACGATGACGCCGCCGATCAAGCCCGGCCCGGTGGTCGCCGCCACGCCGGCGAGATCGCCGAAGCCCACGCCCGCCGCCTGCATCGCTTCCTGAACGACGCGCTCGATATGATCGAGGTGGGCGCGCGCGGCAATCTCCGGCACAACGCCGCCATAGGCGCGATGGTCCTCAAGCTGCGAGAGCACGATATTGGCGAGAATGCGCCGATCCTCGCCGACAACGGCGGCGGCGGTTTCGTCGCAACTACTCTCGATCCCTAGAACGATACGCATGTCATAGACTTAGCGAGCGATAGCGCCGGGAAACAAGGGGAAAACCCATTCCACGCCTAGCTTTCTGACGCAAGCGGGCGTTCGGTGGCCCGGCTCAACCGCAACGTCGCGAAAAGGCTCCCTAATGCTGCAACTGCAATAATCGCCATCAGCGGCACCTGATCGGCGCGGTTGATATGGGCGACGAGATAGGACAGAACGGCAGACATAGCCATCTGCGTGAAGCCGACCAGCCCCGACCCGGCCCCGGCCAAATGGGGGGCGGCGGCAATCGATCCGGCAAAAGCCGCCGGAATCAGAATCCCTAAGCCGAGCAGGAAGGTGAAAACGCCGGAGATAACGCCAGGCACGGTCAGTATATCGCCAACCGCTTGCGCCAGCAGCCAGCCGCCGCCTAAGGTGGAAATCAGCGTGCCAAGATTGGCGAGGCGCGGATTGCTCCAGGTCGCCGCCTTTTTCCGGGCAATCAGGCTGCCGGACATGAAGCCGAGGGCGTTGAACATCGTCAAGAGGCCGAATTCGGCGGGGCTCAGGTGAAAATTGCGGATGAATAGGAAGGGCGAGCCAGTGATATAGGCAAACATCGCGCTAAAACCGAGCGCGATGGCGATATTATAGGTCATGAACGTCCGATTGCGGATCAATTCATGGTAACTGCGCCGCATTACGCCGAAGTTGAAGACGTGAACGCCCTTATGAGGGTTGGTTTCGGGCAGCCAACGCCAAATGATGAACAAGAGCCCCGTGCCCAGAACGGTGAGCAGCGCGAAATTCGCCTGCCAACCGAAGGCGGTATGCAGCAGCCCGCCCAAGGTTGGCCCGATGGCGGGGGCGAGGGAAATCCCCGCCGCGACGCTGGCCATCACGGTGGCGGCTCCCGCCACGCCGAAAGCATCGCGGACGACGGCGCGGGAGACGACGGGGCCGACGCAGGCCCCCAGCGCCTGCACGACCCGCCCCACGATCAATTGCTCAATGCTGGTCGCCGTCGTGCAGAGAATATTGCCGACGATGAAGACGATCAGCCCGAGCAGTAGGGCAATCCGCCGCCCCTTCACGTCCGACAGCGGGCCATAGACCAGTTGCATGAAGGCAAACCCGATCAGAAAGGCGGTCATCGTGACCTGCACCATCGCGGCATCGGTCGCCAGCGCGAGTTCGAGATCGGGCAGCGAGGGCACGTAGATCGAGGTGGAGAGCGCGCCTAGGGCGGCGAGCATCGTTACCAGCGCCGTCATCGCCCGGCGGGAGAGCGGCAGAGTCCAAGAAGCGGCGGAGGCACTATCCATAACGGTGTAATCCTGTTCCGTAAGTCTTCAGCCAATGCCGGGCCGTATCGGGATCGGGGTGCAAGCGGGCGACGAGCGCCCAAAAGCGGGGAGAGTGGTTAAGCTCGACCAGATGGGCTGCCTCATGGGCCGCGACATAGTCGAGAACCGTCGGTGGCGCGAGAATCAGCCGCCATGAAAAATTCAGGCTGCCGCGCGCAGTGCAACTGCCCCAGCGACTTCTCGTATCGCGAACTGTAACCGATGTTACGCTTTTGCCAAGCTGAAATGCATAGGCTTCCGCCGCCTGGGTTAAATGTTTTGCCGCTTCACCGTGCAGCCACGCCGCGATGCGGGGCGGAACGCGCTCGATCGGGCCGCCGACCCAGATCGCGCCGTCGTCGTGCCGAGGTTGGCGCAAACCTTGGGGATCGTGGCGGATCAGGCAGGAGGTGCCCCGGAACGGAATCGCCGCACCCGGCACGAAGGCCACCCGCTCTGCGGCCTGCCGGGCTGCTGGGCGCGCAAGGCAGGTTTGCATCCAACCGCGATGGGCGTCGAGAAATTCCAGCGCGCGCGGCAGCGGAAAGCGCGGCGGCAGCGTGAGGGTGAAGCCCTGGTCCACCGCCTCGAAGCGCAACGACAGGCGGCGCGCGCGCGGATTGTGGCGCAGAGTAACGCGCCGCGCCTGCCCGCCGACCTCGATGTCAACCGTGCTGAGGGTGATTTTCTGGGGCGCGCGCATCGTCTCGCCCCATCCGAAAATCAGGATACAGCCTTCGCCGCTTCGATCTCGGCGGCTTTGCGTTCGATCAATTCGGCGAGATGCTCGATGATGTCCGGGTCTTTGAAGCGATGATGCGGCACCCCGGCGATATAGACCTGATGGGTGCCCGCGCCCCCACCCGTAAAGCCAATATCGGTTTCGCGCGCTTCCCCCGGCCCGTTCACCACGCAGCCGATCACCGATACGCTCATCGGCGTGGTGATATGGGCTACGCGCGCTTCCAAGGCCGCCACTGTATCGATCACATTGAACTGCTGGCGGGCGCAGGAGGGGCAGGAGATGATATTCACGCCGCGATGCCGGAGGTTCAAGGATTTGAGCATCTCGAACCCAACCTTCACCTCTTCCACCGGGTCGGCGGAGAGCGAGACGCGGATGGTATCGCCGATTCCCGACCACAGCAGCATGCCCATGCCGATGGAGGATTTCACCGTTCCCGTGCGCAAGCCGCCTGCTTCGGTAATGCCGACGTGCAGGGGATAGTCGCAGGCGTCCGCCAATGCCTGATAGGCGGCGACGGCGAGGAAAACATCGGAAGCTTTCACGCTGATCTTAAAATCGCGAAAATCGTTATCTTCCAGAATGCGCGCGTGGTTGAGGGCGCTTTCCACCATCGCTTCCGGGCAGGGCTCGCCGTAGCGCTCCAGCAAATCCTGCTCCAGGCTGCCCGCATTCACGCCGATGCGCATCGAGCAGCCGTGATCTTTTGCGGCGCGGATGACCTCGCGCACTTTGGCTTCGCTGCCGATATTGCCGGGGTTGATGCGCAGGCAGGCCGCGCCCGCTTCGGCGGATTCAATGGCGCGCTTATAGTGAAAGTGAATATCGGCGACGATGGGGATCTGTGCCGCCGCGACGATCGCTTTCAGCGCGGCGGTCGATTCCACATCGGGGCAGGAGACGCGGACGATATCGGCCCCGGCCTCTTCGATCCGGCGGATTTGCTCGATGGTTGCGGCGGCGTCCGCCGTGAGGCTATTGGTCATGGTCTGCACCGAAATCGGCGCATCGCCGCCGACGGCGACCGACCCGACCATCACGGTGCGGGCTTTGCGGCGTTGAATATCGCGGTAGGGGCGAATGCTCATGACCATCTCAATCCATAAAACGACATAAGGCGACACATAGGAGTGTCGCCATCGAAAAGCTAGGGTTAAGGCGCGGGTGGTAAGATTACTCCAGCGTGCCTTGCTTCAAGCGCTCGGGATCGAGCGGTACGGCGCGGCGAACCATACCTGTGGGGCCGAGGGCGGGGGCGGGTTGACCGTCGACGGTGACTTCCAAGGCGCCCGCATTGCCGGTCATCAGCGTTAGGCCGGGGCGGTTCGGCACGCGGTATTGATCGCCCGCGCGCAACACGCGCGTCATCACGGCCTGATTATCGGCGTCGCGGACCTGAACCCAGCTTTCGCCTTTGGAGCGGATAACGACGCGAACGGTATCATTGACCGCGCCGAACACGCGCCCATCGGCGGGCGGGGCTGCAACCG
>NZ_LAJY01000307.1 GCF_000963705.1 Elstera litoralis
CCTGAAGAGCCGTTCGAAGAAGGTTTCGACCAACGAAGAAGTGGCGCAGGTCGGCACGATTTCGGCCAATGGCGAACGCGAAATCGGCGAAATGATCGCCCGCGCCATGGAAAAAGTCGGCAACGAAGGCGTCATCACCGTTGAAGAAGCCAAGGGCATCGAAACGGAACTCGACGTCGTCGAAGGTATGCAGTTCGATCGCGGCTATATCTCGCCGTACTTCGTGACCAATGCCGAAAAGATGCAGGCCGAGCTGGAAAACCCCTACGTTCTTTTCTTCGAAAAGAAGCTGTCGGGTCTTCAGGCCATGCTGCCGGTTCTCGAAACGGTGGTTCAGTCGGGCCGTCCGCTGCTCATCATTGCGGAAGATGTTGAAGGCGAAGCGCTGGCGACCCTCGTGGTCAATAAGCTGCGCGGTGGCCTGAAGATCGCTGCCGTGAAGGCCCCGGGCTTTGGTGATCGTCGTAAGGCGATGCTGGAAGATATGGCCATCCTCACGGGCGGTCAGGTCGTTTCCGAAGACCTCGGCATTAAGCTTGAAAACGTGACGCTCGACATGCTCGGCACCGCCAAGAAGGTGACGATCACGAAGGACGAAACCACCATCGTCGATGGTGCCGGTCAGCGTTCGGATATCGAAGCCCGTATCGCGCAGATTAAGGCCCAGATCGAAGAAACCTCGTCGGACTACGACCGCGAAAAGCTGCAAGAGCGTCTGGCGAAGCTCGCCGGCGGCGTTGCCGTGATCCGCGTCGGCGGCTCGACGGAAATCGAAGTGAAGGAACGCAAGGATCGCGTTGATGACGCGATGCATGCGACCCGCGCAGCCGTGGAAGAAGGCGTGATCGCCGGCGGCGGCGTCGCCCTGCTTTATGCCACCAAGGCGCTTGAAGGCCTGAAGCCGGAAAATGACGATCAGCGCGTCGGTGTGGACATCGTCCGCAAAGCCCTGACCGCCCCGGTGAAGCAGATCGCCGAAAACGCCGGTGTCGATGGCGCCGTGATTTCGGGCAAGCTGCTGGAGTCGAACGACTTCAACTATGGCTACGATGCCCAGAAGGGCGTTTATGCCGATATGGTGAAGTCCGGCATCATCGATCCGGTGAAGGTGGTTCGGTCGGCCCTGCAAGACGCTGCTTCGGTGGCCTCGCTGCTGATTACGACCGAAGCAATGGTCGCCGAACTGCCGAAGAAAGACGCACCGATGCCCGGTGGCGGCGGTGGCATGGGCGGTATGGGCGGGATGGATTTCTAATCCCCCCATCAGCCTTTGGTTTGAAGCCCCCGTCGGATTCGTCCGGCGGGGGTTTTGTTTTAACGGTCGTCCGTATCGATGAGATCGAGCGCGATTACCGACAGGTTCAGCACAACTTTGCCGCGCTCTTCGAAATTGACCGTCACCCGGTCGCCGACGACCGACTGAACTTGCCCCAATCCCCAATCCGGGCAGGCCGGGTGGCGTACCGTGCAGCCGGGGGTCAGAAGGCTTGGAATCGCACTCATGGTGTTTCTCGCTGGAAAATCCGGTACATGTTAAGGGAATCTTCAAACCTAAAGTGGCTTCATGCAAGCTAAAGCTTTGATTTGAAATCTGGTCTGTCATTGCCAGAGAAAGAAGTGTCCCAATCATGGATACCATTCACACATCCCTGCCGTCGGTTACGGTGGATCTATCCTTCCTTCATTTGGTGGTCAGCCAACTCTGCCACGATCTCGTGAGCCCGATTGGCGCGGTCAACAATGGGGTGGAGTTGATCGAGGAGCTGGGGGCGACGCTCGATAGCGAAGCCTTCGATCTCATCGCTCAAAGCGGCCAGGCAGCAGCCGCTAAGCTGCAATGCTTCCGGCTGGCCTGGGGCCGGGGCGGCGCGAGCAGCGATACGCGCCTTGCCGATGTTCGCCAAGTGCTGATCGATTATTTTGCGGGCGAAACCCGGATCGATTTGAATTGGCCGAGCGATCCTGCCGCCGAAGCGGTGGATTATGCCCCCGGTGCGCTGCAACTGCTGCTGAATGCCGTTCTGGCGGTGGCGACGACGCTGACGCGCGGCGGGCAAATATCGGTCAAGATGGACGTAACCGAGATCGGCGCGCCCTTCGAGATCGACGCAACCGGGCAGAACCTGCGCGTTCCGGAGATTCTGCCGGAGCTTTTGGCCGGGCGCACGCGCGCCTCGCTGGATCACCGGACGGTGGCGGCAGGCTTCGCCTCCTTGCTCGGGCGGGCGCTCGGCGTGCCACTGACGGTCTCGCAACCCTCGACGGAACTCGTCAGGATTGCTGGCCGATTGCCCATTCTGTCATTTCCCTGATAGATTTGATGGGCATGATCGATAGTCTTATGCAACTGCTCGCTTGCCCTTTGCGCTGCGGTGGTTCAAGAAATGTAGGCAGTTGGGTCGCAGACCGACACCCAGCGCCAGGGTGTCCGAATAGGGACGTAGACCGGGGGATTCCGAATGGATGATTTGCTCAGTGAGTTTCTGACCGAGACGGCGGAAAATCTATCGGTGCTGGATGTCGAGCTGGTGAAGCTCGAACAGAACCCCAACGATCCGCATTTGYTTTTGCTCAGCAATATTTTCCGGCTGGTGC
>NZ_LAJY01000308.1 GCF_000963705.1 Elstera litoralis
CCCCAGCGGCGGCTGAGCCACAGCCACAGCGGCACGCCCGCGAGCCCGGAGACGAAATAGAGCGCCAACGCTGGGCCGGTGGCGTCGGGCGCGCCGAGCCGGTCGCCGACGAAGCTCAGAAACAGCGTCGCGGGCAAACCGTTGGCGATCCCGTTGAGCAGATAGGCGGCCAGCAGCAGGCGGAAGGCTTATTCGCCACCAGCAGCCGGATTGCCTCTTTGCGGGAAGGTTTCGGCGCGGGGGGCGTTGATTTTTCCGGCAAGCGCCAGCAGGCGAGCAGAACGGTGGGGACCAGCAGCGCGAGGATCATCCCCCCCAGCGCATTCACCGCCGCAAGGCCGCTGAGGCCAAGGGCGGCGGGCAGGATCGTTGCCGCGAGGGTGCCGATCAGCAGGGCGGCTTCCCGCGCGCCCGCGACCCGCGTGCGCCCATGATAGGCCTGCGTAAGATCGGTGCCCCAGGCGAGATAGGGAACTTGCAGGGCGGTCCAACCGAGGTAGAGCGCCAAGCTCCACCCGAGCAGATGCATGGCCCCCGTGCCATCGGGCGGAAAGAACAGCGCCCAGACGGAAACGCCGATCACCGGCAAGGCCCCAAGCAGCCAAGGTTTCCGCCGGGGAAAGCGATCCGCCAGCACGCCGACGAGCGGATCGGTGAGCGCATCGAAAATCCGCGCGAGCAGCAGCAGCGTTCCGACCAGCGTCAGCCCGAGGCCCAGGGTTTCGGCGTAAAGCGTGGGAAGATAAATATAGAGCGGCACCGCCAACGCCGCCAAGGGCAGGGCGGGCGCGGCATAGGCGGCTAAATCGGTGCCGGAGAGGTTTTTAGCGGTGGGCTGCATACTCTTGGTACGCAGCCCGCACCGAACTGGATTAGATCAATCAGACCCTACGGCCTAGCAGCTAATCTGGATGCAGTTTTAAAGCGTAAATTCCGGCGGCTCGCTGCGATGTTCTTCGCCTTCGACCGGCAGTTGATCGGGAATATGCTTACCCTGACGGCGCAGCGTATCCAGCACCTCTTGCAGGGCGGCGTACGAGCAGAGGCCCAATTGGATCGGGTCGCGCGCTTTGATGTTGCTGATGTTCCAATGGCTGCGGTCGCGGATCGAGGCAATCGTCGTCTTGGTCGTGCCTAGCAGTTTGGAAATCTGCCCATCCGTGATGTCGGGGTAGTTCCGCACTAACCAGGCAATCGCGTCGGGCTTATCCTGGCGCTTAGCAATCGGCGTATAGCGCCCGCCCTTGGTACGCACCAAGGGTTGCGGCAGATTGCTGACCAAGAGCTTCAGCTTGGTCTTCGTATCGGCCTCGCAGCGCTTGATTTCTTCATGGGTGAGCTGACCGTTGATGATCGGATCGAGGCCCTGCATGCCGCCCGCCACTTCGCCGTCGGCGATAGCTTGGATTTCGAGCATATGCAGGCCGCAAAAATCGGCGATCTGGTCAAACGTCAGCGCCGTGTTTTCGACGAGCCAAACAGCGGTGGCTTTCGGCATCAACGGCAATGGCATGATTTCTAACCCTCTATAAGCTGCGACGGCCCGCCTTAGGGGGCGGGCCGGGACGATATGGAATCGTCTATAGCAGGCGCGTTACTCCAAACCCAAGACGATTTTTCCAATCGGCTCCCCCGATTCCAGTAAAGCATGCGCGGCGGCGGCTTCGGCAAGCGGGAAAACACGGAAGATTTGGGGACGAATCAGCCCTTTTTCCACCCAGGGCCACAGGGTTTCGTGCAGGGCAGCGGCAAGGCGGGTTTTGGCAGCAATGCTCTGGGGGCGTAGGGTGGTGCCGGTGAGGGTTAGGCGGCGCATCATAATCTTGCGGAAATCCACCTCGGCTTTCGCGCCGCCCTGGAAAGCAATAAACACGATGCGCCCCTCTACCGCCGCACAGTCGATGTTCCGCTGAATATAGGCGCCGCCGACCATATCCAGAATCACATCTGCGCCCTTACCCTCGGTGGCCGACAGCACTTTTTTCGACGAAATCTTCGGTGCGGTAATTGATCGCAACATCAGCCCCCAAGGTGCGAGCGGCGGCGGCCTTGGCGTCGGAGCCGACCGTGACCAGCACGGTTGCGCCATAGGCTTTCGCCATCTGAATGGCGAGCGAGCCGATGCCAGACGTACCACCGTGGATCAACAGTGTTTCGCCAGGCTGAAGCCGCCCGCGATCGAAGACATTGCCCCAGACCGTAAACGCGCCTTCCGGCAGGGCGGCGGCTTCGATCATCGAGAGCGTTGCGGGAACCGGCAGGCAGTGGCCTTTCGGGACCGCAACATACTCGGCATACCCGCCCCCCGCCGTGAGCGCACAGACGCGGGTGCCAAGACGGGCCGGGTCCAGCCCTTCCCCGATGGCAACGATGACGCCCGACACTTCCAAACCGGGCAGCGGGCTTGCGCCGGGCGGCGGCGGGTAAAGCCCCTGGCGTTGCAGCAGATCGGGCCGATTGACCCCAGCGGCGGCGACTTTAATCAGCACTTCGCCCGCCTGCGGCTGCGGGAGGGGGAGGGTGACGGGGGTCAGAACCTCCGGCCCGCCGGGGGTTTCAATCGCAATCGCGCGCATCTCAGAGGGAAGGATCACGGGTAAAGCCCTTATCGATCAGCTTTTTAACGAAGGAGGGTCGAGTTTCGGCCCATCCTGTCTTATCATGCGCGCCCGAGAGGACCTAGCAAGGGAAAGCCGGAGCATGCAAGCCGAGGAAGAACGCCCGCGCCAAACGGGAGACCAGCCGGTCTTCCTGTCAGTCGCGGCGCTGGAGCGCGCAGGGGTTGAGGAGTTGCAGGCCTATCGCCAGGCCCTGCTTGCCGAAATCGCCCGGGTGGATGCCGAGACCGACGCCAAACGCAACCGGCGCGGCGCGGCCGAGGCTCTGTTCAAATTCTAGAGAAGGATTTTCGATGACCCGCGTTATTCCGCGTTATGTGCCCGCGAATTCGATTGAAGATAAGCTGGGCTTTCTGATTACGGCGAAAACCACCGACGCGGACCGCGTCTACCTAACCCGGATCGGTAAATGGGGCGGGATCGGCGAGGCGTTGTTTTTCCTCGAAATGCTCGATGCCGCCGATAGCCTGAAGGCGATCAATATCGAAGAAACCTTGCAGGCCGATGGCATTGATCCTTCCAGCGTTACGCTTGTGCGCGTTCACGCGTTCCTCGTGCCCACGGTTATTGGCGAGGCCGATTTGCGCCGCAAGCGTAAGGAGCAGGCCTTGCGCAAACTGACGGCCGAGGAAATCGAAGCCATCGGCCTTAACCCGGACGGCACTGTTCCCGGCAGTGCCGAAAGCCGCCGCAGCCGCAATGCTGGCCCGGCTCAAGCCGCGCCCTCGGCCCCGCTGTCGGTCGATGACGCCGATCTGGGGTAGGCCTGAGGGCGATTGCGGCAAAAATTTGACGGGGAGGCTTGACCCGAAACGGGCGAACCGTTAGGAGTCGATCCGCTTAGGCAAGTTGTATCAGGTGAGGTAAACTATTATGAGCCGCCGACGTTCTGTCGTGCGGCTTTTTTTTTGCGTCGGCGGCGCGGCTGTCACACCCGAGTAACATTTTTAATCCAGCCCCTTGATCTACTCGCCAGACGGGAAAATTTAATTCAATATCGAAGCAGGGATGCTTATCCGGGCGCACCGTCCGTTGGTTGAAAATCCCATCAAGCGGGAGAGGGGGCCAATGGCAACGGTCTTTTTCCGAGGCACCTATGATGAGGCCTTCCGACTTTTAGTGGAGGCCCGCGACTATCTAGCCTATCGCGAGCCTTCGGAACGGGCGGCGCTGTCGCTCGACCAGAGGCTTGCCGCCAACCGGGAGGCGATGCGCCTCACCTCGCGGCTCACGCAGGTGATGGCGTGGCTGCTGGTGCGCCGGGCGGTGCAGGAGGGCGAGATTAGCTTCGAGGATGCCCTGCATACGGATCGCCGCTTAGACGGCCATCGCGTCTGTTTGATGCAGGTAGACGATGCGGATACCGCACCGCTACCGCGCGGTCTCAAAGATTTGCTCGGGCGGTCCTACCGGCTCTATGCGCGCGTGGACCGGCTCGACAAGGCGATGGGGCCGATGCCTGCCTGTGCCAAGATTGGGGCAAGCCATACCACCCACTAACCCCAAATGGAAAGTGGCCCCGGAGGGCCACTTAAACCATTTTCGGCGAAAGCCAGTTTCGAAAGAAACTTAGCCTTTGATGCGAGATTGGCGAAACGCTTGTTGAAGCGTGCCAACTGACCGCCAATGTCCAGCATACGCTGCTGGCCACCGGTCCAGGCCGGGTGCGACGTCGGATCGATTTCCAAACGCAGCGTATCCCCCGGCTTCCCGTAGGTCGAACGGGTTTGGTAGGTATGGCCATCGGTCATCACAATCGTGATGGGATGGTAGTCGGGGTGAATGTCCTTTTTCATCGACGCTCTCGCAGCACAGGTTGGCC
>NZ_LAJY01000309.1 GCF_000963705.1 Elstera litoralis
GTTTATCCTCAAACACTGCCGCATCCTCTTCGTTGAACCCATGCCCCTGTCGGCGGTGCCTTAGGTGTTCGCAAAACCGCGCCCAGTGCCCGTGCGGGCCATCATGGTGGCGGCGCGAACCCTCCCGCCCCCACGCCGTGCGCGGATCGGCATTAGAGCCATACTCATAGTCTGTCATTTTGTCATTCCTCAGGTGTGATTCAGGGCGCGGGCCGTCCGAGAAGCCGGAGGACCGCCGCGCGAGATGGATATTTCGATAGCCTGTCGTTGCTATTTCGATATATCGAAAATCAAGATAACAGAAATTTTCCCGAACGCAAGTTCGATATATCAAAGATTATTCAAAAAGAGTCTGAAGGGCAGGTTTACCCGAAGGTCAGCTTCAGCCCATCGAGGATCGACTGTGCCGAGAGCGCCGCCAACAGCAGGCCCATCACCCGACTGACGACGAGAATCCCCGTCCGCCCCAACACGCGGCGCAGCAGCGTGCCGAACAGCATCACGATCAGCGTCAACGCCAGCACCGCTGCAATCACGGAGGCGACGCGTAATTCGTCGATCCAGCCTGCCGTACCGCCGCTGCCCATCAGCATGACCGCCAGAATCGACCCCGGCCCGGCAATGCCCGGCATGGCGACGGGAAACACGGCAACTTCGCTCACCGCCGCGCTGCGCTCTTCATTCGGCACCGCCTCGTGGCCGTCGAAAATCATCTTCAATGCCACCAGAAACAGAATCACCCCGCCCGCGATACGGAATGCCGGAAAACCAATGCCCAACTGCGTCAGCAGTGCTTGGCCGATCAGCAGGAACAGCAGCAGCACACCGAAGGAAATGGCAATCGACAAACGCCCAACCCGCCGACTATCGGCGCTATTCATCCCGGCAATCGCCGACAGATAGATCGGCAGCACGCCGATCGGATCGATGACGACGAAGAGGGTAATGAAATCGGCAAGCCAGGCGGAAAGCGACACGGGCCTAATCCTTCCAATAGGGCGGCAATTCGGCCAAATCGTCCCAAAGCTGCTGAATACGGTTCCGATGCCGCAGCGTGCGCCCATCGGCCCAGGCAATCAGCAACCCCGCCGCGAAAGCCCCATCCTTTTCCAAGGCGGGCATCATCCCCCGGATCAGGCTGCGCGCCGTTGCGCCATCGTTGAGCGTGCCTAGCGCATCCTGCAAGGGCGACAGCCGCGCTTCCCAAGCGGAGGTCAGGGTCGAGTCGAAGAGTGATTTCGTAAAATCAACAAGATATCGAAGCTTCTTAATCTTAATTCTAAGTTCGTGCAGTCCTGGAATGTCGATGCGGTCCATGCGGCTGCCTTGGCGGTTGACCCGCCGCCAGCGGTCGGCAAGCAACATGCGCGCCACCTCGCCCGCGCCCGGACCGCTGGGCAGCAGCGCGGCGGCTTCGTCGCGCCAATGCAGCAGATCGAGCAGGAAATTCGTTGTATCCCAGCCCGTCACGGTCTCGGTCAGCACCTCGGCTTCGGCGACCCGGCGGGCTTCGGCGATGGTTTTCAGATTGGCCCATCCGGCTTCAGTCGGGAACTCGGCCTCGGCCCGGCTCAGGTTTCGCCGCAAAAAACATCGAGATCGCGCACAGCGCCCAGCCGCCGGGCAATATCGCCCGCCGTTTGGCGCATAGCGTCGGCACGGGCGGGCGTATCGACGCGCATCCCGAACAGCGGCA
>NZ_LAJY01000031.1 GCF_000963705.1 Elstera litoralis
CGACGACAACCGCCCCCGCCGCGCGCAGCCGGGCCACCACGGGCGAATCCTGGAATGCGGGCGGCGCATCATCGCGCGCGACCGACCCAGCCCGCGTCACCTGCCCGGCTTCATCGAGCAAATCCTTGATCGAAACCGTAAGGCCCGATAGCGGCGACGGGAGGATGCCCGCCGCGCGCAGCCGGTCCGAATTTTCCGCCGCCGCGCGCGCAGTCGCCGAGTGAACCGCAACAAAGGCTTTCGCCCCTTCCCCGTCCGCATCCTCGATGCGGGACAGCGCGGCATCGAGATAGCTAACGGCGGTTTCCGAGCAATCGTGTAGGGCGCGTTGCGGGGGATGACGGTGGGGCATAGGGGCTCCTTTAGCTCGTATTTTTTACAGGTTTGGCGATTGATTACGCCGGAATTGCGGCCTCCGCCTCAATTTTCCACGGCAACGCCTCGCCCGCCCAGAAGGGCACAATATGCTGATCGCGCGCGCTAATCTGCGCCGCCACCCGTTCCGCCGACGCCGAGGGGCTACGCCGCAGCGTGATGCGCTGTGCATTCACCGGCAGGCCGTAGAAGGCCGGGCCGTGCAGGCTGGCAAACCCTTCGAACCGATCCAGCGCGCTTTCCTCCTCAAACACCTGAAGATAGGCCGCGAGCGCCGAGGGTGCGGTGAACAGCCCGGCGCAGCCGCAAGCGCTTTCCTTATCGCGGGCCAGATGCGGCGCGGAATCGGTGCCCAGAAAGAAGCGGGGATCGCCCGAGGTTGCGGCATCGCGCAGGGCCAGCCGGTGAATTTCGCGCTTCGCCACCGGCAGACAGTAAAAATGCGGACGCAAGCCGCCCTGGAACATGGCATTGCGGTTGATGTGCAGGTGATGCGCCGTAATCGTCGCCGCCACATTCTGCGGGCGCGATTTCACAAAAGCCACCGCATCGGCGGTCGTCACATGCTCGAAGACGATTTTAAGCTCGGGCAGCCGGTCGCAGAGCAAGGCCAGGATTGTATCGATGAACAAGGATTCGCGGTCGAAGATATCGACGCTGGGATCGGTCACTTCGCCATGCACGAGCAGCGGCATGCCGATTTCCGCCATCTTCTCCAGCACCGGCAGAATACCGCGCACGGAGGTCACGCCGAAATCGGAATTGGTCGTGGCTTTCGCCGGATAGAGTTTTGCGGCGACCCAGGTTTTATCGGCAAATCCCGCCGCGATTTCCGCCGGTGTGATCGTATCCGTCAGATAGGCGGTCATCAGCGGCTCAAAGGAAACGCCCTTGGGAACGGCGGCCTTAATGCGGTCGCGGTAGGCCGAAACCTCGGCGCGCGCCGTTAAGGGCGGCACCAGATTCGGCATCACGATAGCGCGGGCGAAGGAATGCGCGGTATAGGGCACCACCGCCGATAGCATGTCGCCATCGCGCAAATGCACGTGCCAATCATCAGGACGGCGGATGGTGAGTGCTGTCGGGGAATTAGCCTGGGTCATCGCGTCCAATCCTGTAGCGGTTCGTGCCCTTACAGGAGGGGAGAGCTGGCCTTTCTGTCAAGAATGGGGCGCGGATTTTGCCCCGGATCGCGAGATCAAAAATGCCCCGAGCAGAATGAAACCGCCGCCCGCGAGTTTGCCGAGGCTGAGCGGCTCGCCAAACGCCCAATGGCCGCCCAAGGTAGCGCTGAACAACGACAGGCCAATACCAATCGGATAGGCGGTCGAAAGCTCATTACGCGCCAACGCCACTGTCCATAGGCCCAACCCGGCGAAATAGACGATGGCGGCGACCGCTAAGGGCAGCGCTTGGCCAAACAGCGCCGAAAGGCTGACCGCTTCGGGCAAGGCGCGCTTCAGCAGGATCATCCCGAGCGTGGTGAGTAGGGCACAGGCGAGGGAAAGCAGCAGGTCGAGCGCGCGCATCTCAGGTTCCCCTCACGCCCAAGCCAGCAGGCCGACGCCCGCGAGCAAGGCCAGCATTCCGGCGATTTTCCACCCGTCGAGCGTTTCGCGGAACAGGAGCCGCGCCAGCACCGCCGCCATCAGCAGATTGACGCCAATCGCCATCGGGGCCGCAACGCTCATATCGATCCGCGACAACAGAAACCCCAGCAGCGCGAAATTACCGCTCACCAAAACGCCCGCAACAAAACCCGACGGCAGGGAGGCCGCCCAACGCCGCGCCAGCAGATGCCCCACGGCAATCTTCGCCGCCGCCGCCGCGCCGGTTCCGATAGCGGCATAGAGCAAATAAATCGGCAGATAGGTGAGCAGGTTGGAGCCCATGACGCAGTCTTGCTCCGCTAGAAAAATCGTCAGCGCTCGAAAGCGATAAACCGCAGCGGCATAGCCCAGGTTCTGCGCCCCGTCCAGGCATCGCGGCACCACATTACCGAAGTTTAAGATGCACTGGCGGCCGGAAAGCGGAATCATCCTTTTGACGGAAGTATGGCAGTGCCGGGTTTCGTCAAGCGTGCCGCTTCACTCCCCCTCACGGGACGAAGGGCGATGCGGGGGCCTCGACCAGCGGGGCGGTCCGATGACCATTAGGTGAATGAAGTGTCCGCTGCCAATATCCTCAGCTTGCAGAATGCGCTGACCCTCGCCCGTAATCCGGTTCCGGCCGCCGAAGCGCCGCCGCCGAATTCGGCAACCGTGACCAATCTGCCCTCGCTCGACAGCGAGCCGCTTTATTTCGCCCGCCCCAGTGCGCAGTATCGCGCTATGCATGGCGAAAATTGACGCGGCGATCCAGTCGGTGCTGGATGGGCACACGTATATTCTCGGCGAAGCCGTAAAGCAGTTCGAAGCGGAATTCGCCGCCTATACCGGCGCGAAATTCGCCATCGGCGTCGCCAATGGCACCGATGCGCTGCATCTCGCCCTACGCGCGCTCGGCATCGGCGAGGGCGACGAGGTTATCACCACCGCCCATACGGCGATTGCCACCGTGGCGGCCATTGAAATGAGCGGGGCCACACCGATTTTCGCCGATATCACGGCGGACCGCTACACGCTGGACCCGGTGGATGTGGCGCGCAAGATCACGCCGCGCACCAAAGCCATTCTGCCAGTCCATCTCTACGGCCATCCCGCCGATCTTGGGCCACTGCTCGAACTCGCCGCGCGCCATAATCTCGAAATCATCGAAGATTGCGCCCAGGCCCATGCCGCCGAATGGCAGGGCCGCCAGGTCGGCACCATCGGCAAGATCGGCTGTTTCAGCCTCTATCCCACCAAAAACCTCGGTGCGATCGGCGATGCCGGCATCGTCATCACCAGTGACGAAGCGGTGGCCGACCGGCTGCGGCTGCTGCGCCAATACGGCTGGAGAGACAAGCAGCTTAGCCTGATTTCGGGCTTCAACTCGCGCCTCGATGAGCTGCAAGCCGCCATTTTGCGCGTCAAATTGCGCCATCTCGACGAAACCACCGCCCGCCGCCGGGCCATCGCCAAGGCTTATTCGGAAGCTTTCGCCGATCTGCCGTTAACGCTGCCGCGCGATATCGACGGCTGCCTGAACGTCTATCACCTCTATGTGCTGCGCACGCCGAAGCGCGAGGATTTGAAGGCCCATCTGGCCAAGCAGAATATCCACGCGGGCATTCACTACCCCATTCCCTGCCACCGTCACCCGGCGCTGGCCGACCGCTGCGCCGACCTGCGCTTGCCGGTGACGGAGCAGTTGGCGGAGCAAATCCTGTCGCTGCCGATGTACCCCGAACTCACCGATGGTCAGGTGGAACGGGTCATTCGCGCCGTGCGCAGCTTCTATACCGGGGCCTAATCCCCCGCCCCAAACACGGCGCGGCAATTTCTGCCCAGAGTTCGAAGACCGGCATCGCTTGTGATGCCGGTCTTTTTTATATTATATATATTTCTCAACGCATTATAGCGAATGCCTCGCCTTTGGCACGATATTCGCTAACAAGATTACGAACAGCCGCCGCTAGAGGCGAAACATGCCGGGTACGGATCGGGTAAGCCTGTGTCATAATTGGTTTTCTGGCGCGTGCCGGAAGGCTATGATGGCCCTGCAAACCAGAAACCTCCCGGATTGGACCGGATGGGTGCGGTAAGATGACGACGATCAAGGGAGCGGATATGACCGATTTCGCCGACGACGATCAGGACCGTTCGGCCCTGGCAGCTTTGTCGTTCGACCTGCGGGAAGTCACCGAGCTGGTTGACCGGCTAACGGCGATTCTGGACGAGGAAACCGCCCTGATCGACGAAGGCCGGATTGCCGAAATCGAACCGCTTCAGGTTGAAAAGAACCGGCTTTCTGCCGCTATCCGCCAGGGTACGGGCAGCCTTGAGCCGATTATCGACGTGCTCTACGAAACCGAAGATCCCGATATTGCCGCCGACCGCGACGATATGATCGACGCGGTTTTGATGCTGAAGGACGCGTCGGAACAGAATGAACGCGTGCTGCGCGCCGCCCTTCGCGCCACCTCCCGCCTCGTGAGCGCTCTGGTGCACACGGCGCGCAATGTGGCGAACGAAGATGCCAGGGCCTATAGCGCCGGGGGCAGCGTGGTGAAAAATATGCCGGGTGGCCCGAACGGATCGTTCGATCAAACCCTATGAGCCTACCGGCGAAATTTGCCGGGTAAACCTGTTTAGATTTTTAGACGTTACGGTTTGGGAAAGGTAGAACACCATGAGCCTGTCGCTCTCCCTCAATAATGCACTCAGCGGGCTGCGCGCCGCGCAAAACTCGCTGGCGGTCATTTCCAGCAACGTCTCCAACGCGAAGACGGTCGGCTATACCAAAAAGGTGCAGCCGCAAACCAACGTCGCCTATCCGGGGCAAGGGGGTGCGGGGGTTGCCTCCCAGACCGTCTACCGCCAAACCGATGAGCTGATGCGCCGCGAGATCCGCAAGGAAACCTCGACTCAAGGCCGCACGGCGACGGAAAACGCTTTCCTCAGCCAGATTCAAACCATGTTTGGGAAGACGGAAAACGGCGGGCGGTTGGGCAGCACGATCACCAGCTTCAACAACGCCCTGAACGCGCTGTCGACGACGCCGGAATCGGCCTCGGCGCAGCTTTCGGTCGTGGCCGAAGCCAAAGCCCTGACGACGACGATGAACGATATGGCCCAGCAGGTCCGCGATATGCGGATCGATGGCGCGCGTAAAATCGGCGATGCGGTTACCGAAGTGAACACCAACCTGCAACAGGTGCAGGAACTCAATCGGCAGATCACCCGTGCCTCGGCGCTGGGCCAGCCGACCGGCGACCTTGAAGACGTGCGCGATGTGGCGCTGTCGAAAATCGCCGAGAATATGGATATCCAGACCTTCCGCCGCGATACGGGCGAAATGGTGGTGTTCACCAAGGCTGGGCGCATTCTGGTCGATGGCACCGCAGTGCAGCTCTCGTACTCGACACCGAATACGATGAATACGGCGGATAACATCCCCTCGATTTCGATCAATGGCCAAACCCAGATCGACATTAAGTCGGAGTTCCGCGACGGCAAAATC
>NZ_LAJY01000310.1 GCF_000963705.1 Elstera litoralis
GCGGGCGCGGCGGGGGTTGCGGCGCTGCTTGCCGAGCCGCACCATTTCGTCGGCAAAAAAAACGTCGGAACCCTGCTCTGCGGCGGCAATATCGACGCGCGCCTGCTGTCGTCGATCCTGATGCGCGGCCTCGTGCGCGATGGGCGCTTGGTACGTATCCGCTCGGAACTGGGCGACCTCCCCGGTACGCTGGCGCGCTATTCGGACGTGATCGGCAAAGCGGGCGGCAATATCGTCGAAGTCCATCACCAGCGCATGTTCCTCGACGTGCCGATCAAACAGACCGAGATCGATACGATGATGGAAGCGCGCGGGGCCGATCACGTGCGCGACATTCTGGAAGCCCTCAATGAGGCCGGTTTTCCGTCGCGCCTGCTGACTGACTAATAGCAGGTCGTGATCTTCCGGCCCTTTTTGTCTTTCTCTTCACGGCAGGTTTGCGTGCGCGGCGCGGCGGCATCGCGCATCGCCTGCTGGTTTTGGGCGTCGCGGTAAAGCCCTTCGACGCATTTCGTATTGTCGGGCGTGCCGATGCGGTGGCCGATTTTGACGCAGGTATAGCGATATTCCGCCAATTCCTCGTCCAATGTTTGACAGGCCGTGAGAACAAGCATCGGGATCGTTAGCAGCAACAGTTTGCGAAACATAATCGCCTCAATCGAACAAGAGGGGTTCCCCCCTCTGTAGCGCAGCGATTGAGCGGAATCAGCTTAACTCTTCGTGAAATTTTCGTCAGAATCGGCGCTGAGTTGGGCATAGCGCCCGCGAAAATAGAGCAATGGCGGTAAATCGGTCCCGGCTTGCAACTTTTCGACCTGCCCCAGGATCAAGAGATGATCGCCCGCATCGATCCTATCGAAGACGCTGCACTCGAAATGCGCAAGGCATCCCGGCAGAACCGGCACATCGCCAAGCCCCTGGATCGGCTGAAGGTCGCCGAACCGATCTTCGCCGGTCTTAGCAAAGCGGCGGCTCAGCTCTTCTTGATTGGCCGCCAAAAAATGCAATGCGAAATGGCTATGGGTTTGAAATGCCGAAAAGGTTCCGGCTTTCCGATCTAGGCAGAAGGAAATCAGCGGCGGTTCCAGCGACACCGAGGCGAAGGAATTGATCGTACAACCCACCGGCTTCCCGTCGGCGGCCAGGGTTGTGACGATGGCGATTCCTGTGGCAAAATTGCCTAGCGCATTTCGAAAGTCGCGTGCGCTAAAGTGAGGGGTGAGTGTTGCGTCCATCGGTTCGGCCTCGGGTATCGGGGGCGGTATGCTGCGGCTTGCTTCTAACATAATCTCATATCCTTTTGCCAAGCCATTGTAATACGTATGGATTTCATCGCTCGCCTTGACGAGGCTAACCTTGGCTGGTAAACCCTATAGGCAGAATAAATGGGGCAAGAGCCATTCGTTGCCCTTCATGTGTCGGTTTGGACAATCGGAACAGAACGTTGGAGTGAGTCCATGCTAAAGATC
>NZ_LAJY01000311.1 GCF_000963705.1 Elstera litoralis
GGCTTGATAGGTGATGTAGATCATCTCAAATAAGCTCGTGGTAATAAGTACTACGGAGAGCCAGAAAACTAAACGGCTAAAGCGTTTTTCTTTCTGTAAGAACTCCAATAGAAGGGCAACCGTTAAAAGATGTATGGCGAGTGATGCCTGAAATTTCATTGGCTTTATCCAAACGGATATGTCGTTTATGTGACGATCGTCAAGTAAGTATGCAGTATATGTTGGAATAAGGCACAAGGCGGATAAAATTGCGACAGCCGCCAACCAAGGGTTTCCGCGATAAGCCGTTGCGATCACATCGGTTATCACTTGGATCATGCGGCGCACTTGTATGAAAAGGGGGGCTTGAGTCATTATTTTTTCTCCTGAAAAGCGGGTTGAAATGCTGTTCGGCATAAGACCCAAAGCAAAAGCCCCGCCGGGCCGAACAAAAAGGCCAGTGGTAGTACAGCAATCAGCAACCAGCGCGGTAGGCTGCGGGCTTCGGCATCGCGCGCTATCCAGGTGCCAATAAAAAGATCATAGGCTAGGAAATGCACCCAACCGGCGAGCAGAAGCCAGTCGGACTGAAACAGTAGGCTCACGTCGGCAAGACTGTTGAAGCCGCCCTCGGCGTTCCACCAGTGAATGCCGATGATCGCCGTGTAGAGCGTCGCAAGGGCAAGGGGAATGGCAAGGCCCGCGCCCCAGTCGCGCAAACGGTGCCAACGGAATAGGATCGCTACTCCCAGGAGTCCCCACCCGAACAAGGCGAGTGCGCTGGCCATGCCGAAAAGGGTTGCGGTCGTAGGGGGCGGTGCGATCATAGCGTCTCCAGTCGGGTATCTTGTCGATGACTAGATTGAGGGTGGAGCAAAACTTGTCAACGACAAGATGGTGCGGTAAAAAAAGCGATGACGTTGAAAACCCCGCGCTACCACCACGGCGATTTGCGCGGTGCGCTGATTGCCGCTGGGCGCGCGATTCTCGAGGAGGGCGGGCCGTCGGCGCTTAGCTTGAGGGAGGCTGCGCGCCGCGCAGGCGTGTCGCACGCCGCCCCGCGCCACCATTTCCCCAGCCTTCAGCATTTTTTGGGCGATTGCGCCGCCGATGGGTTCGATGAGTTTACCGAGGCACTGACCGTCGCTGCCGCAAGCGGTCAATCCCCTGCCGAGGCCCTTGTGGCGATGGGCCGGGCGTATGTGCGCTTCGCCGAAGCCAATCGGGCGATGTTTCGCTTAATGTTTAACCGCGATACCGTTGGCGAGCATAGCCAAGCGCTTCTGGCGGCAGCAACGCGGGCCTATTCAACGCTGGTCGAGGCTGTTCGCGCGGTCGATACGACCGTTTCCCAGGACGAACTTAACTATCGGATTGCCTCGATCTGGTCGATCGTCCACGGCTACGCGCATTTAAGCCTGGAGGAGAAAATTTGGGTCGGCCCCAATGGCCCAGCCTCGGCCGATCTTGCGGCGCGGGCGGTTCAGGATTATCTGCGGGGGATACTTGCGTAAATTACGCGCGCGGATAGCAATTCAGTCTGGCAAGCGCACGAAGGGATCTACGACGGCGATGCCCAACGGTTCAAAGTGCCGCAGATTGCGGGTTAGCACGGTCAAGCGGTGATGCTGGGCGGTTGCCGCGATGGCAATGTCGGCTAAACCGGGGGCCTGCCCCTGCGACAGGGCGTGATCGGAGAGCAGCCCGGCAACCCGCGCGACGGGAATATCGAAGGGCAAAACCCGTCCACTATAGAAGTGCAAAAGCGTTTCAAGCCAATCGCCAAGCGCTGCCGCGCGCTGGATACCGCCAGTTCGGCGTAACTTTGCAATGCCACTTTCAATCTCTGCGACGGAGACGGCGGAGAGAAATAACCGGTCTGAGTGGCTTCAAGCCACAGCCCGAGGGGGATGAAGGTTGGATTGGGGAGGCGGCGGAGACGATATTGGTATCGAGCAGATACAGCATTGCGGCAACATTAAAGCTCAATATCGCGCAAAGGTGCGCTGTCACGCTCCGGCAAATCCCCTGGACCCAGCGGCGCGCTCATCAACAGACGCGCGAAAGAGGGGACATTGCTCAGGCGTTGCCATTCGTCAAAGCCAAGGATAACAGCTTCCGGCTTGCCGTGCCGGGTGATGACGGACGGCTCTCCTCGTGCGGCATCATCCACGACGGCGGAGAGGTTGGCCTTGGCGTCGCGCAACTGGATTTGCCGCATTTTTACCCCCTATACCAATGGTGACTACTGTAGTCCTTGGCGCGGAGAGACGCTAGACGGCTCAACTTCCCCGGTAGGTGCTGAACCCGAACGGCGAGACCAGCAGCGGCACATGGTAGTGCCCCGTGGCCTCGGCGATGCCGAAGCGGATCGGCACGATATCGAGAAATTTCGGCTCCGGCAGCGCAAGGCCGAGGGTGTCGAAATAGTCCCCGATATGAAAGCGCAGCTCGAAACTGCCCGTTGGGATGGTTTCGCCCGACAGCAGGGGCGCGTCGGTACGGCCGTCGCTATTGGTGACGGTTTCGAGCAGTTTGGCCCCGTTCGCGTCGAACAATTCGATCCGCACCCCCGCCGCCGGTTTACCGAGGGTGGTATCGAGAATATGGGTGGAGAGCCGGGCCATTAATCCCCCAGAAGGTTGGTGAGGCGCAGGCGCGCGATTTTGGCGACTTCGGCAAGCGCGGTGGTGAATTCCGCTTCCCGGCTATTGGTAATCCGGCGTCCGAAAGCCGCAAGAATGCTGGCTTTGGTGTTTTCCCGCACGGCGATGATGAAGGGGAAGCCGAATTTTTCCGTATAGGCGATATTGAAGGCCGTGAAGCGCTGAAACTCTTCTTCCGTGAGCTGGTCCAGGCCCGCGCTGGCCTGTTCGGCGGTGGACGCATCGGTCAGCCCCCCCGCGCGCGCCAGTTTTCCGGCAAGATCGGGGTGAGCGCGCAGCAGGGTAAGCTTTTGCCCCTCATCTGCCGCCGTGACTGCCGCGACCATCGCCGCGTGCAGCGCGCCCAGGTTGGCGAAGGGGCGCTGCGGGGCGACGGTGCTGGCCACCCAGGGCGAATGTTCGAAAATCCCGCCGAGCGTTGCAGTGAAACGCTCAGCGGGGGCGGTGTTAAGATCGGCGAGTTTCGTCATGCCCTCAGCTTGCGGAAACCGCCGCAAAATCTCAAGCGGCGTCCCAGTCGAACGGCGCAACCGCGTGGCGCTTGCCGATCAAGAAGGCATCGGCGACCAAGTGCAGTGGGCTACCGTCCACCTCTGAGCGTTTTTCATCCAGCAGGGTTTTGAAGCGCGTGTAGATTTCCGGATACTCGGTATCGCTCTCATCAATGACCAACTGCCCGCCGAGCCACAGTTTGGTGCCGCCGTGGGTGAGCGTGAGGGCAAGGCCGCTTTCGGTGACGACATCGATGCTCCACGTCTGCTCCCCGCGCTGCATCCAATCGACTTCGACCGTGGCGTCCACCTTCGGCGAGCGGGCGTCGGCGAGCGTCAACCGCGCGGCAATGGGGGTATGACGGTTGGCCGGGAAATCGAGATCGGCAGCAGCGACCGTTAGCCGATCCGGGAAGATTTCCGTGAGAATGGAGAAAGCGTTGATCGTCGGATCAAACACGCCGAAGCCGCCGGGGTGCCACACCCATTCCTGGCCGGGATGCCAGCGGTTCACGTCTTCCTTCCAGGTCACGGTCAGCCGAACCAGCGTTTCCGCCGCCAACAGTTCCTTGGCTTTGGCGACGCCCCGGTTGAAGCGCGAATGCCAGGTGGCGAACAGCACCCGCCCCGCAGCCTCCGCCGCCGGAGCCAGCGTTAGGGCCTCGCTGACCGAGGGCGTCGGCGGCTTTTCCATCAACACATGTTTTCCGGCAGCAAGCGCCCGCCGCACCAAATCGGCCCGGCCCTGCGGCGGCGTACACAGGACCAGCGCATCGAACTCCGGCCCGTCGCGTAAGAGCGCGTCCAAATCCCCGAACTGCGGCAACCCTTGGTAGGAAACCGGCGCTCGGCTGGCAAGCGCCACGAGATCGAACGCCGGATTGGCCGCAATCGCCGGGAAATGCTGCGCCTTGGCGATGACGCCAACCCCCATGAGAGCCAAACGATAGGCGGCCATAGTGTCATCCTCTGTTGGCAGGGGCGCTGCCCCTGCATCCCCGCTTAAGGGGCCGCTGCCCCTTAAGAATCCAGGCTTCCTTAACTAGGAAGCCGGATAGAGAGTCATTAAAATTGGGATTACCAAGGGACAAGTCCCTTGGTCAGGGGTGTCGGGGACGGCGTCCCTGACAACGCTTCCCTAATGCGAATCGCGCCCAATCCCGGAGCCTCGGCAACCGCGCAGGAAGTCGAAATCGACCCCCTCATCGGCTTGCGTTACGTGCTCGACATAGAGCTGCGCGTAACCGCCCTGGGGTTTCGGCACGGGGGAAACCCAGGCGGCTTTGCGGGCGGCAAGCTCGGCGTCGCTCACGTCGAGATGCAGGTGGCGGCCTGGAACGTCGAGTTCGATCATGTCGCCGTTCTGCACCAGGGCGAGCGGCCCACCGTCCGCCGCTTCCGGCGCGACATGGAGAACGACGGTGCCGTAGGCGGTGCCGGACATGCGCGCGTCGGAAATGCGGACCATGTCGGTGACGCCGGTTTTCAGCACTTTTGCGGGCAGGCCCATATTGCCGACCTCGGCCATGCCGGGATAGCCCTTCGGCCCGCAATATTTGAGCACCATCACGCAGGAGGCATCGATATCGAGCGCGGGATCGTTCACGCGGGCGTGATAATCCTCGATGCTTTCGAACACCACGGCACGACCGCGATGGGTCAGCAGATGCGGCGAGGCGGCGGAGGGCTTCAGCACCGCGCCTTTAGGGGCGAGGTTGCCGCGCAAGACGGCGATCCCGCCCGAGGCGGTTAGGGCCTTTTCCTTCGGCAGAATCACGTCCGGGTTATAATTCGGCGCGTTCTTGACGTTCTCCCACATCCCCGTGCCGGAGGCGGTGAGTGCGTCCTTGTGCAACAGCCCCATCTCCCCCACGGCGCGGATCACAGCAGGCAGGCCACCCGCATCGTAGAATTCCTCCATCAGGAATTCACCCGACGGCTGGAGATTGACGATCGTCGGCACGTCGCGCCCGAACTGGTCCCAATCCTCAAGGTTGAGCGGCACGCCGATGCGCCCCGCCAGTGCCAGCAGATGCAGCACCGCATTGGTCGAGCCGCCAATCGCGCCATTCACCCGAATGGCATTCTCGAAAGCTTGCCGCGTGAGAATGTCGGACGGTTTTAGATCGTCTTTCACCATATCGACGATGCGGCGGCCCGAAAGCTGCGCCAGCACCTGACGGCGGGCATCGACGGCGGGAATGGCGGCATTGCCGGGCAAGGTCATGCCCAAGGCTTCGGCCATCGACGCCATCGTCGAGGCGGTGCCCATAGTCATGCAACTGCCCGCCGACCGGGCCATGCCCTGTTCGGCATCCATAAAATCTTCCAGCGTCATTTCGCCGGATTTGACCATTTCGGAGAATTGCCAAATGGCGGTGCCGGAGCCGACGCTTTTACCGCGCCATTTGCCGTTCAGCATCGGCCCGCCGGAAACGACGATGGTCGGGATATCGACGCTGGCGGCCCCCATCATCAGCGACGGCGTGGTCTTGTCGCAGCCGACCAGCAGCACGACGCCGTCGATGGGGTTATTGCGGATCGCCTCTTCGGCATCCATCGCCGCGAGGTTGCGGAACATCATCGCCGTGGGGCGCAGGGTGCTTTCGCCGCAGGAGAAGACCGGGAATTCCACCGGAAACCCGCCCGCCTCATACACGCCGCGCTTCACCCGCTCGGCGATATCGCGCAGGTGCGCGTTGCAGGGGGTGAGTTCCGACCAGGTATTGCAGATGCCGATGATCGGGCGACCGTCGAACGTATCCGCCGGAAGCCCCTGATTCTTCATCCAGGAGCGGTGCATAATCGCGTTTTTTGCCGGTACCGCCGAACCATTCCTGGCTGCGCAAGGACCGGGGCCAAAGGGCTTTGGTGAAGCTCATGATCCGGGATTCCTTAAAGCGCTTTGACGGCGGGAGTATTGGCGGGAACAATGCTGAGCGGATTGCGCAGCGGCAGGCCGAAATCCGGGACCGAAATTTCAAACACATCGCCTGATTGCGTCGTGATGCCATCGGCGACGGAGAGGGTAGCCGTGCCAAACAGATGCACATGCACGTCGCCCGGTTGGCGGAACAGCGCGTATTTGAAGTGGTGATATTCCAGATTGGCGATAGTGTGGGACATATTATCCTCGCCCGACAGGAACGGCTTCTCCCACAGCACCGCGCCGTCGCGCAGAATCCGCGAGGTGCCGCGGCAATCCTTCGGGAGTTCGCCAATCAGCAGTTCTGGGCCGATGGCGGCGGGGCGCAGTTTCGAATGGGCGAGATAGAGGTAATTCTGCCGCTCGGTGACATGGTCCGAAAACTCATTGCCCAAGGCAAAGCCCAGGCGAAACGGTGTACCGTCTTCCCCGATCAGATAGACGCCCGCAATTTCCGGCTCCTCGCCACCATCGAGGGCAAAGTCGGGCGAGGGCAGGGGGGCGCCGGGGGCGATTAGGGCCGCGCCGGTGCCCTTATAGAACCATTCCGGTTGCACGCCGGTTTGCCCAGCGGCGGGCTTGCCGCCCTCAAGACCCATGCGGAACATCTTCATGGAATCGGTAAGCTGCTCTTCGCCCGTTGCATCCAGCTTCTTATGCATCGCGTCGCGCGCTGAGGCTGAGCCGAGATGGGTGAGGCCGGTGCCGGTGATATGCAGGTGCCCAGCGTCGCGATGGTCGATGGGGGAGAGCAGCGTTACCGTGCTCAAATCCACCGTATCGCCCAGGCCTTGCGCGGCCACTTGCGCTTCGAGCCCACCGCCCGGCGGCAATGGCGAGCGCGGCGAGATCGTAGATCCGACTAACGCCTTTCACGATTCGGGCGTCGGTGCCGGGGGTACGCGCCGCGACCGCGCGGTCGCCGGTGGAGGTGAGGATTTGCGAGAGCAACATGACAGTTTTCCTTATCATCAGGCAAGCCGAACCCGCTCCCCCGCACAGCAGCGGAGGCGGGGAGAAGCTTTTGGGGACGGGCTTTAGGCTTTGTTCTTATTGTAAACGTCGATATAGACCGCGAACATCAGCACGAGGCCTTTAATCACCTGTTGGTAATCGATCCCGATGCCAAGAATGGACATGCCGTTATTCATCACGCCCATGATGAAGGCGCCAATCACGGCTCCCATCACTTTACCAACCCCGCCGGAGGCCGAGGCCCCGCCGATGAAGCAGGCGGCGATCACGTCGAGTTCGAACGATAGGCCCGCTTTCGGCGTCGCAGTGTTGAGGCGCGCGGCGAAGATTAGCCCGGCGAGCGCGGCCAGCACGCCCATATTCACGAAGGCGAGCAACACCAGCCGTTCGGTCTTGATCCCCGAGAGTTTGGCGGCTTTTTCATTGCCGCCCAGCGCGTAAATGCGGCGACCGATCACCGTGCGGCTGGTGACGAACTCATAGGCCATAATGAGGGCGAACATGACGATCAGCACATTCGGCAGGCCTTTATAGGAGGCCATCAGGTAGCTGAAATAGCCAAGCGCCGCTGTGAGAAACAGGGCTTTACCCCAGAACAGCGCCGTCGGCTCCTGGCCCAACGACAGATGCTGGACGGCTTGGCGCTTGCGGGCGTCGCGGTAGAGAATGAGCAGGGCAACGCCGATGCCGATCAGCAGCGAGGTGATCTTCAGCCCCGGCCCTTCGAAGATTTCCGGGATAAAGCCCGAGCTTAAGCGTTGGAATTCAACCGGAAACGGGCCGATGGACTGGCCTTGCAGCAGCGCGAGGGTGAGCCCGCGAAACACCAGCATCCCCGCCAAGGTGACGATGAAGGAGGGGATTTTGAGTTTGGCGATCCAATAGCCCTGAAGACCGCCGATCAAGCCGCCGACGATCAGGCAAATCAGCATCGCAGGCAAAAAATGCATCTCATACTGCACCATCAGCACGGCGGCGAGCGCGCCGACGAAGCCGACGATGGAGCCGACCGACAGATCAATATGCCCGGCCACGATGACCAGCAGCATCCCCAGCGCCATAATCACGATATAGCTGTTCTGAAGAATCAGATTGGTCACGTTCAGCGGGCGCAGCAGCGTGCCGTCCGTGGTGAACTGGAAGAAGGCCATAATGATGACCAGCGACAGCAGCAGGCCATAGTCGCGCAGATTGCGCTTCAAGAAGGTCTGCGTGCTTGTGTCTTTGAGTGCGATGGTCATTGTCTAGGCCTCCCCATTCCGCATAATCGCGCGCATGATTTTTTCCTGCGTCGCTTCGGCCACCGGAAATTCTCCGACGAACCGCCCCTCATTCATGACATAAATCCGGTCGCAAATGCCCAAGAGTTCCGGCATTTCCGAGGAAATCACGATCACGCCTCGGCCTTCATCGGCCAATTGGTTGATGATTGTGTAGATCTCATATTTGGCCCCAACGTCCACCCCGCGCGTCGGCTCGTCCAAGATCAGCACGTGCGGATCGGCGAAGAGCCATTTGCTCAGCACGACCTTCTGTTGATTGCCGCCCGACAGGTTCAGGGTTTCTTGGAACACGTCCGAACAGCGAATCGACAGGCGGCGGCGATAGTCTTCCGAAACTTCCGCTTCGCGACCGCCGTCGATCACGAGGCGCGTCGAAACATTGGGCAGGTTGGCTAAGGTGATATTCTTGGTGATTGGCTCGCTCAACACTAGGCCGAGGTGCTTACGGTCCTCGGTCACATAGGCGATGCCCTGGTCGATGGCTTTTTCGATGGTCGAAACGTCGATGCTTTTGCCAAAAAGCTTGGCCTCGCCGCTGATTTTGGTGCCGTAAGCGCGACCGAAGAGGCTCATGGCCAGCTCCGTGCGCCCGGCCCCCATCAGGCCGGCAATCCCCAGCACTTCACCGCGCTTCAGGTGCAGATTGACGCCCTTAATCATTTCGCGGTCGGTATGGATCGGGTGATGGGCGCGCCAGTCGCGCAGCTCGAAAATCACCTCGCCGATCTTAGGCTCGCGCTTCGGGTAACGGTCGGCCATTTCGCGGCCGACCATGCCCTTGATGATGCGGTCTTCGCTCACCGGATCGCCGCCGAAATCGAGGGTTTCGACCGTATAGCCATCGCGCAGAATGGTAATGCGGTCGGCGACCTTGGCGATTTCGTTGAGCTTATGGGAGATCAGAATCGAGGCGATGCCCTGGCGCTTGAATTCCAATAGCAGTGCCAGCAGGTTTTCACTGTCGCTTTCATTGAGGCTCGCGGTCGGCTCATCTAGAATCAGCAACTTCACTTTTTTTGGACAGCGCTTTGGCGATTTCCACCAACTGTTGCTTGCCGACGCCCAAATGGGTAATCAGCGTATCGGGCGATTCCTTCAGCCCGACCGTATCCAGCAATTCTTGCGTGCGCGTATGGG
Source organism: Elstera litoralis (assembly GCF_000963705.1). Taxonomy (GTDB): domain Bacteria; phylum Pseudomonadota; class Alphaproteobacteria; order Elsterales; family Elsteraceae; genus Elstera; species Elstera litoralis. Next base: position 9,458 of record NZ_LAJY01000311.1, read on the forward strand.
CGAGCGTCCAATCGATCACGCCCCAGCGCCCGGTTTCATTGCCTAAAAAGATATTCTCGGCAATCGACAGGAGCGGCACCAAGGCCAGTTCCTGATGAATGATAATAATGCCGCGCTCTTCGCTATCGGCAATGCCATCGAATTTTTGGGCGGACCCTTCGTAGAAAATATCGCCTTCGAAGCTTCCGTGCGG
>NZ_LAJY01000312.1 GCF_000963705.1 Elstera litoralis
GCCAACGAGGTAGGTGCTATCGCCAACCTCGTCGATTTCGATCTTTTGCAGCATTTGCCTGACGATCACTTCGATATGCTTATCGTTGATCTTCACGCCCTGCAAACGATACACGTCCTGGATTTCGTTGGTCAAATAATTGGCCAAGGCTTCAATACCGAGAACGCGCAGAATATCGTGCGGAACCGGGTTGCCGTCCATCAGAAGGTCGCCCTTCTGCACATAATCGCCTTCGTGCACGCTGATGTGCTTGCCCTTCGGGATCATATATTCGACGGCTTCGCGGCCTTCCTCGGTCGGCACCACCAGAATACGGCGCTTCGTCTTGTAGTCGCGCCCAAATTCCACACGGCCCTCGGATTCCGAGATGATCGCATAGTCTTTCGGCTTGCGCGCTTCGAAGAGTTCGGCGACGCGCGGCAGACCCCCGGTGATATCGCGGGTCTTGGAGCTTTCGCGCGGGATACGCGCCACCACGTCCCCGGCCTTCACCCGCTGGCCATTCTCGATGGACAGAATGGCATCGACGGGCAGGAAGTAACGCGCTTCGAGGCCGTTCGGCAGTTTGATCGCCTCGCCCTTTTCGTCGCGCAGCATGATGCGCGGCTTCAGGTCCGACCCACGGGTTTGCTGACGCCAGTCGGTGACGACGCGGTTCGAAATCCCCGTCGCTTCGTCCATCACTTCGCGGATCGACAGACCATCGACGAGGTCGACGAAATGGCCCGTGCCTTCCTGCTCGGCAATGATCGGCAGGGTATAGGGGTCCCACTCGGCCAACCGCTGGCCTTTGACCACCGGCTTGCTTTCGTCGAACATCAGCTTCGAGCCGTAGGGCAGGCGATGGCGGGCACGGTCGCGCCCTTCCGCATCCTGCAAAATCAGCTCGACGTTGCGGCCCATGACGATATGGAAGCCCTGACCGTTCGTCACAACCGTGCGGTTGATGAACTTGATCGTCCCGTCATGGGTGGCTTCGATCGAGGATTGTTCCGCCCCGCGCTGCACCGCGCCGCCGATGTGGAAGGTGCGCATGGTAAGCTGGGTGCCCGGCTCGCCGATGGATTGCGCGGCGATAACACCGACCGCTTCACCCTGGTTAACCTGGGTGCCGCGCGCCAGATCGCGCCCGTAGCAGGTAGCGCAGACGCCGACATGGCTTTCGCAGGTCAGCACCGAGCGGATCAGGATCGAGTCGATCCCGGCCTTTTCGACCTGTTCCACCGCGTCTTCATCGAGGATCACCCCGGCCTTGCAAATCAATTGCTTGGTCTTCGGGTGAACGATATCGGCGACCGAGCAACGCCCGAGGATGCGTTCGGCCAACGGCGAGATCACTTCACCGCCGTCGACGACGGCGCGGATGGTGATGCCCTGCTGCGTGCCGCAATCATCTTCGGTGATGATGCAATCCTGCGCTACGTCCACGAGACGGCGGGTAAGATACCCGGAGTTCGCGGTTTTAAGCGCGGTATCGGCCAAGCCCTTACGCGCACCGTGAGTGGAGTTGAAGTACTCCAGCACGGTCAGGCCTTCTTTGAAGTTCGAAATAATCGGGGTTTCGATGATTTCGCCCGACGGTTTGGCCATCAGACCGCGCATCCCAGCGAGCTGCTTAATCTGCGCCGCCGAACCACGCGCCCCGGAGTGGGCCATCATGTACACCGAGTTCAGTTTGCCCGAGCCATGAACGGCCTGCATGGTCTTCATCATGGCATCGGCGACCTTTTCGGTGCACTGCGACCAGACGTCCACGACCTTATTGTATTTTTCGCCCTGGGTAATCAGACCATCGAGATACTGTTGTTCGTACTCTTTGATCTTTTCTTGGGCTTCATCCACCAAAGCGCCCTTGGCTTCGGGGATAATCATATCGTCCTTACCGAAGGAGATCCCCGAGCGGCAGGCGTGGCCGAAGCCCAGCGCCATCATGCGGTCAGCGAAGATCACGGTCTCTTTCTGACCGCAATGGCGGTAGACGATATCGATGATCGACGAGACTTCTTTCTTGGTGAGCTGACGGTTCACCAGATCGAAGCTGACCAGCACGCTTTTCGGCAGAATTTCGGCCATAATCATGCGGCCCGCAGTCGCCCGCACGTCGAGCTGCACCGGCTTGCCCGCCGCATCCACCGTCGTCCAGCGCCCGCGCACCGGCGTGTGCAGATGCAGGGTCTTTTTCCTGAAGCGCCGCTTCGATTTCCGAGATGTTGGAATAGTAGGGCACGCGCAGACCGACGAGCTTGCTGCGTTTTGCGGCAAGTTCTGCCCCAAGGGGCTTCGGATAATAGGTATCGCCTTCGCGCAGGATCAGCTTGCCATTGGTGATGGCGGCGTCGATCTCGGCGTCGGACAGTTTGCTGATGTCGATTTCATCCGTCAGACGGCGGAAATCTTCCATCGAGAGGTAATAGAGACCCAGAACAATATCCTGGCTCGGCACGATGATCGGCTTGCCGTTGGCGGGCGACAGGATGTTGTTGGTCGACATCATCAACACGCGCGCTTCAAGCTGGGCTTCCAGCGAGAGCGGCACGTGAACGGCCATTTGATCGCCGTCGAAGTCGGCATTGAACGCCGTACAGACGAGCGGATGCAGTTGGATGGCCTTGCCTTCGATCAGCGTCGGCTCGAAGGCCTGAATGCCCAAGCGATGCAGCGTCGGCGCGCGGTTCAGCATCACCGGATGCTCGCGGATCACCTCTTCCAAGATGTCCCACACTTCCGGGCGCTCTTTTTCCACCATGCGTTTGGCGGCTTTGATGGTGCTGGCGTGACCGTAGAGTTCGAGCTTGGCGTAGATGAACGGCTTGAACAGTTCCAGCGCCATCTTCTTCGGCAAGCCGCACTGATGCAGCTTCAGTTCCGGCCCGACGACGATGACCGAACGGCCCGAGTAATCAACGCGCTTGCCTAGCAAGTTCTGACGGAAGCGACCCTGCTTACCCTTCAGCATGTCGGACAGCGACTTCAGCGGACGCTTATTCGCCCCGGTGATGACGCGACCGCGACGGCCGTTATCGAACAGCGCATCGACCGCTTCTTGCAGCATGCGCTTTTCGTTGCGGACGATAATGTCCGGCGCCTTCAACTCGATCAGCCGCTTCAAGCGGTTGTTTCGGTTGATGACGCGGCGGTAAAGATCGTTCAGATCCGAGGTCGCAAACCGGCCACCATCCAGCGGCACCAGCGGGCGCAACTCGGGCGGGATAACCGGAACGACTTCCAGAATCATCCATTCCGGGCGCGAGCCCGAGGCGTGGAAGGCTTCGACCAGCTTTAGGCGCTTCACCAGCTTCTTGCGGCGGGCTTCCGAGGCGGTTTCGCGCAGCTCGACTTTCAGCGTTTCGACTTCATCCTCAAGATCGATCTGCACGAGCATATCGCGCAGCGCTTCCGCGCCGATCTTGGCGGTGAAATTCTCTTCGCCGTAATCATCCTGGGCCTTCAGGTAATCTTCTTCCGACAGAAGCTGCTTCAGCTTCAGCGGCGTCAGGCCCGGCTCGATGACGACGTAGTTTTCGAAGTAGAGAACGCGTTCGAGATCTTTCAGCGTCATATCGAGCAGCAGGCCGATACGGCTGGGGAGCGACTTCAGGAACCAAATATGCGCAACCGGCGAAGCCAGTTCGATATGGCCCATGCGCTCGCGCCGAACCTTGGCCAGCGTCACTTCAACGCCGCATTTTTCGCAGATAATGCCGCGATACTTCATGCGCTTGTACTTACCGCACAAGCATTCGTAGTCCTTAATCGGGCCGAAAATGCGGGCGCAGAACAAACCGTCCCGTTCCGGCTTGAAGGTACGATAGTTGATGGTCTCAGGCTTTTTGACTTCGCCGAACGACCAAGACCGGATGCGCTCCGGGCTCGCGATCGAGATCTTGATCTCGTCAAAGCTCTGCGGGCTGGTCACCTGACCAAAGAGATTCATCAACTCGTTCATGTCTTACTCCTGCTAGCCCTCGGGCCAGCCTGTTAGAAGACTCGTACTTCTAAAGTCCGAAAGGCTGAAAGAACCGCGCGACTAAGCGCGGTTTTCCAGTTCCACATTCAAGCAGAGCGACCGCAGTTCCTTCACGAGCACGTTGAAGGATTCAGGGATACCAGCCTCGAAGTTATCGTCGCCGCGTACAATGGCTTCGTACACTTTGGTACGGCCCGACACGTCATCCGACTTCACGGTGAGCATTTCCTGGAGCGTATAGGCCGCGCCGTAGGCTTCGAGCGCCCACACTTCCATTTCCCCGAAGCGCTGACCACCGAACTGCGCCTTACCACCCAGCGGTTGCTGGGTAACGAGGCTGTAGGGACCGATGGAGCGCGCATGGATCTTGTCGTCGACCAAGTGATGCAGCTTCAACATATAGATGTAGCCGACGGTCACCGAACGGTCGAAGGGCTCGCCGGTACGACCATCAACCAAGGTCATCTGACCCGAGCGGTGGATACCGGCCTTTTCCAGCATATGAACAATGTCTTCTTCCCGCGCCCCGTCGAAAACCGGGGTGGCGAAAGGAATACCGCGCGTCAAATTCTGCGCCAGTTCCAAAGTCTCGCCTTCGTTGAGGTCGGC
>NZ_LAJY01000313.1 GCF_000963705.1 Elstera litoralis
CAGGCCGCTAAAGCCGAAATTCCAGCGATGGCGGCGCTCGCCTCCCTGCGCGACCAAGCCGAAGCCGATTTGCGCGCGCTGGGGGCGTTTCTACCGGCGGCAACGGGTGCCGCGCGTCTGCCCAATTGCTTTTCGGTTGCCTTGCCGGGCAAGCCCGCCGAAACCCAGGTGATTGCCCTTGATCTTGCCGGGTTTGCCGTCAGCGCCGGGTCCGCTTGCTCCTCGGGCAAGGTCAAGCGCAGCGCGGTCTTGGCAGCGATGGGCTATCCGGACGACATTGCGGGTTCCACAATCCGCGTCAGTTTCGGCGTGGGGACAACAGCGGCGCAGTTGGCACACTTCTGTTCCGCGTGGCAACGGCTTGCAGGGCGCAGCGCCGCACCCCATACTGAAGCTGTTACGTTAGACTAAGACTAAGGAGCCGCCCTTATGGCCCACGCCGATACATCCCCCGCGCCGCGCCCGGCCCCGAAAGCGGTGATCTCCCTCACCGATGCCGCCGCCGCGCGCGTTAAATCGCTGCTGGAAAAGCGCGATCCGCCCGCCGTGGCTTTGCGCGTGGGAATCAAGACGCGCGGCTGCTCCGGCCTGTCTTACGCGGTCGATTACGCCGACACGAAGATGCAGTTCGATGAAGTGGTGGAAGATAAGGGCGTGACCGTGCTGGTCGATCCGGCGGCGGTGATGTTCCTGATCGGCTCCGAAATGGACTATCGCGAAGATAAATTCACCTCCGGCTTCACCTTTACCAATCCGAACGAAAAAGCCCGCTGCGGCTGCGGCGAAAGCTTCAGCGTTTAGTTTGCCTTTGGCGGAAAAAGCTGCGCTTTTTTTACGCTCAGACGCCGCGCGGGCTTACGAGTTTTTCAATTTTTTGATTCTGTTTAAGTGTGAAAAACTCTAGCCTAGACCGGCAGCATCCAAGCGGGTAAACAGGGGCGTTTTAACCCCCACGAGGAAAATCGATGCCGAAATTGACCTTCATCGACCGCGACGGCAATCGCCACGAGGTAGAAGCGCCGGTAGGCCTGTCGGTTCTGGAAATCGCGCATCGCAATCAGATCGATCTCGAAGGCGCGTGCGAAGGCTCGCTCGCCTGCTCCACCTGTCACGTCGTCGTCGATCCGGACGATTACGAGCGCCTGTCGGACGCCAGCGAAGACGAAGAAGATATGCTCGATCTCGCCTTCGGCCTCACCGCCACCTCGCGCCTCGGCTGCCAGATCATCATGACGGAAGAGCTGGACGGGCTGCGGGTTTCGCTGCCCACCGGCAGCCGCAATATGATGGCAGGCTAAGAGGCCGCTTATGCTCAACTCCCTCGGCATCGCAAAACCGCCCGCCGAAACGCGCGTGGTCGTTGCCATGTCCGGGGGGGTGGATAGTTCCGTTGTGGCCGCGCTTCTGAAGGAAGAGGGCTATGATGTCGTCGGGATCACACTTCAGCTTTACGATTTCGGCGCGGCCCTGCGCAAAGGTGCCTGCTGCGCGGGCCAGGATATTTACGACGCCGCGACAGTGGCTGAGCGCATCGGCATTCCCCATTACGTGCTCGATTATGAATCCCGCTTCAAAGAGCAGGTGATCGAAGAGTTTGCCGATAGTTACGCGCGCGGCGAAACGCCAATCCCCTGCGTGCGCTGCAATCAGACGGTGAAGTTCCGCGATCTACTGGCCACCGCCCGCGATTTGGGGGCGGATGCGCTGGCGACCGGCCATTACGTCCAGCGCCACCTTGGGCCGGACGGGCCGGAATTGCTGCGCGGGGCCGATGCGGCGCGCGATCAATCCTATTTTCTGTTTGCGACGACGCCCGAGCAGTTGGCCTATTTGCGCTTCCCGCTCGGGCATCTCAGCAAACTGGAAACGCGGGACCTCGCCCAGCGCTACGGGCTTTCGGTCCATGATAAACCCGACAGCCAGGATATCTGCTTCGTGCCCGATGGCGATTATGCCGCCATCGTCAAGCGCCTGCGCCCGGAAGCGGTGGAGCCCGGCGAGATTGTCGATCTTGCGGGGCGAGTCGTCGGCCAGCATCAGGGCGTCATTCATTACACCATCGGCCAGCGCCGGGGCCTTGGCTTGGGTGCGGAAGTGAGCGGCGGCGAGCCGCTGTTCGTTATCCGGTTAGAGCCGAACCGCCGCCGCGTCATCGTCGGCCCGCGCGCCGCCTTGGGGCGGGACCGGGTGCATGTGAAAGAGGTCAATTGGCTCGGGGCACCGGGGGTGACGGAGGCTGCTTGCACGGTCAAGCTGCGCTCGGCCCAGGCCCCTATCCCCGCCACCCTCGTTCGTCAGGCCGATGGCAGCGGTACGCTCACCTTGACCGCCCCCCAACACGGTATTGCGCCGGGGCAGGCCGCCGTTTTCTACGACGGCGAACGCGTGCTCGGCGGCGGCTGGATTACGGCGACCGAGCTTTCGGATTTGGAAGTGGCGGCCTAAGGGCAGCCGCGCTGGATAATGCGCTGCTGCCCGCCGAGTAGAACGTCAGGTTTTACGCGCGCTGCAATTGTTCCAGCAGCAGTTTTACTTGCTTCTGTAGACCTTGAGACTGCTGCGTTAGATCATCGGCGGAACCCTGAACGGTTTGGGCGAGGGCCGCGCTTTCCGACATGCCGGTGGCGACCGTATCCAGCGTCTGATTCATCCCCCGCGTGACCGTTACGCCTTGCTGAACGGTGCGGGCGATCTCGCGGGTTGCGGCGTCCTGCTCCTCGACCGAGGCAGCGATTTGGGTATTGATCGTCTGCACCCGGCCAATGACTTCGGTGACCTTGTGGATAGCCTCCACCGCGCGCGCGGTTTCGGTCTGGACGGCAGCGATCTGCTCGCTGATTTCGTCCGTCGCCTTCGCGGTCTGGCTGGCGAGGCTCTTCACCTCGGTCGCCACCACGGCGAAGCCCTTACCCGCTTCCCCGGCGCGGGCGGCTTCGATGGTGGCGTTCAGCGCCAGCAGATTGGTTTGTCCGGCGATATTATTGATGAGATTCACCACTTGCCCGATGCGGTCCGCCGCCCCGGCCAGGGTTTGAATGATGCGGTTGGTACGCTCGGTTTCGTCGGTCGCGGTTTGGGAGATGGTCGACGCGTCGACCACTTGCCGCCCGATTTCGGCAATGGAGGCCGAAAGTTCTTCCGTTGCCGCCGCCACGGTTTCCGACCCGCTGAGTGCTTGGCGCGAGGCCGCCGCCGCTGCGGAAAGCTGCTCTTGTGCCCGGCCTGCGGTTTGCGCCTGTCGCTGTGCTGCCGACCGCACCTCACCCGCGCGCGCCGCCGAAGTATCGACCGCCGTTCCGACGGTTTGTTCGAGCTGCCCGGCAATCCGGCTTAGGGTTTCAACGCGCTCCGCCTGCTGTAATTGCAGCATCATGGCGTCGTTGATATCGATCAAAGTGCCGCAAACGCGCACGGCGATCCCCGTGCGATCCCGCGCCATCCCCGCCGTCGCGCGGAACCAATGGTACTCGCCGGTGCGCAGCTTCAGGCGATAGTTGACATCATACGCGGTGCGCCCGCTTCGGTCTTTCATGGCCTTACCAAACATTGCGAAGGTGGCCGCGACGTCATCGGGATGCAATCGATCGGTTAAAGCGGCCAGCGTATTGGGAAAATCGCCGTTACCCGTGTATCCGAGAAGTTCGGCAAATTTCTTTGAATACGAAAACTGGCAATCGGGATGGGCCGGGTCTTCATTCACCAAGTGAATATCCCATAGGCCAATCCCGACATGCTCTTTCAGCAGCCGGAGATCTTCAGCGCTGTTATTTTTCTTCCAGAGCGACATTGTTTTAGACCCAATCACAAAAAATTGCCCCTCGCGGGACAATAGCGAAGAACCAACATAAATTCACGTATTTATCCGTTGTCACAAACTCACAACAATCAAAGGGCGGCGACGGAGGCCAAAAAAAGGGCGAAGAAAGGGTAATACCTGTCTTCGCCCGCCTGCAAACTCTCGTAGGTCCGAGTTTTAAGTCATATTGAGAATGATCGTCTTCTTATGGGTGAAATGCTCCAGCATCGATTCGAGCGAGGCTTCCTTGCCCATACCCGATTGCTTGACCCCACCATAAGAAATATTCGGTTGCACGACGAGGTTCTGATTGACCTGCACTAGCCCCGCTTCCAAGCGCCGGGAACCGTCGAGCGCGGTTTTGAGATCCCGCGTCCAGATCGTCGCCGCCAATCCATAGTCGCTGTCGTTCGCCGCCGCGATCACCGCGTCGAAATCGCTCCAGGATTGAATGCAGGTGACGGGGCCGAAGATTTCTTCGCGCAACACGCGGCTATGGGCCGGAAGCCCGGTAAACACCACCGGCTGCGCGAACAGCCCCTTGGCGAAAGCCGGATCGGTCGGCATTTGCGCGCAGCGCAGCGCCGTGCCACCCTCGGCTTCGCCAATCGCCACATAATTTTGCACTTTCTCGAACTGATCCTGCGAGATGATCGTACCGATATCGGTCGCCTCGTCCAGCGGGTCGCCCATTTTCATCGCGTTCACCTTTTCGGTGAGCTTGGCGATGAAGGCGTCGTGCAGGTCGGCGTGAACATAGATGCGGCTCGCCGCCGTGCAGCTTTGGCCCTGGCGGGTGAAGCGCACGCCCGCAATCGCGCCCGCAACGGCGCGGTCCAGGTCGGCGTCGGCACAGACGATCATCGGCGATTTGCCGCCGAGTTCCAGCGTGACCGGAATGAGCTTATCCGCCGCCGCACGCGCCACGATCTTGCCGGTCTCGACCGAGCCCGTGAACGTCACCTTCTTCACCACCGGATGCGCCACCAGCGGCGCGCCGCACTCCGGCCCAAAGCCGGAGAGAATATTGAGCGTGCCCGCCGGCAGCACCGACGCCATGATCTGACAGGCGCGCAAGACCGCCAGCGGCGCTTCTTCCGCCGATTTGACGATAACGGTATTGCCCGCCACCAGCGCCGGGGCGATTTTAAGCGCCATCAGCATCATCGGCACGTTCCACGGAATGATCGCGCCGACCACGCCCAGGGGTTCATGCACCGTTACCGTTAGCATATCGGGGTTGAACGGCACGGTTTCGCCCTTCATTTCCGGGGCGAGGCCGCCGAAGAAGGTGAAGACATCGGCCAGTACCGAGGCTTCCACTCGGCTTTCGGTGCGCAGGGCCTTGCCGGTTTCGAGCGCAACGAGACGGCCCAGTTCTTCCACATGCTCTTGCAGCTTCTGCCCGCAGGCCGCCACCAACTTACCGCGCTCGCGCACCGGGAGGGCGGCCCAGAACTTTTGCGCTCTATGGGCGGCCTCGGCGGCACGATCCACATCGGCGGCTTCCCCCAAAGCCGCCTCAGCCACGGTTTCGCCATTGGCGGGGTTTACCACCGGAAAAGTCTTGCCGCTCAGGGCAGGAACCAAGGCGCCATCGATCAGCAGTTTGCCGGACAAGGCCCGCGCCAGCAGTTTCGGATCGAGCACGGGGTCGAGCCCAGGCGCAGGCAGCGTGAGGGCATCAGAACGCGGAACAGTCACAGGGTTTTCCTCCACCAAAAGCCGGGCGACTTGAAGCCCGTTGCGTATTTTTCAGTGTGCCCTCAAAAGCGGGTACGGGTTTGGCGCACTGTCGTTTCAGACTATCAGTTGGTCGCGCACCTGTCTAAATCGTGACAGAAACGTAAGTTGTGCGGTGGGGTGGATTCTGATGGAATCGCCCCATGCGCTTTTTCCGCCGGAATTTTGACAGGATTGGTCGGTAGAGCAAGCGCTACAGACTTATGTGGGGATAGATGATGATCGGCACGAAACTAACCGCTGTTGGGCTTCTCGCCCTAGCTTTGGCGGGGTGCGCGGCTAATCCCGGCGGCTCGGGACAGATTGGCGATTCCTGCGGCGAGCTGGGCTGGGGCCGCATCGGCGGCACCTGGCCGGGG
>NZ_LAJY01000314.1 GCF_000963705.1 Elstera litoralis
TTATCGGCTCTCGCCATCGCATAGGCCATCGGGTAGCCGATCAGCAAACAGAAGAAGGTGCTCACGGCGGCGGTTTTCAGCGAGTTCAGGTAAGCGACCACATAGAGATCGTCGCTGAACAGGAACATATAATTCCCAAGGTTCAGCACCACTTGCAGTGCTTTGCCGTCGACCCATTCCAGCAGCGGCGTGAAGGGCGGCGACTGGCTTGTGTCCGCTGTCGAGAGGCTGATGGTCAGCACAATCAGGAAAGGCACGAGGAAGAAGAACCCGAGCCAGCCATACGGAATGGCGATGACGGTGGAGCGGCCCATCAGGCGCCGCAGAAAGCCCGGCGGCGTCATTATTGCGCCAAAACCACGCCGCCATCGGCGGCCCAGCCGATATGCACGCGGTCTTCCCAGGTAAACTCGCCTTCGGCCCAACGGTCGAGGTTCGGTTGCGTCACGCGCACCTGTTTGCCGCCGCCGACTTCGATGAAATAGATGGAAATATCGCCCAAATAGACGATTTGCTTGATGGTGCCCTGCATCTGGTTCGGCAGATCGACCAGTGGCTTGCGGCTCATGCGGATCTTCTCCGGGCGCACGGCGACGGAAAACTCCATACCGATGGTGCCGGTTACACCGTGGCCGACGTGAATGCGCCCGCCGAAATCGGGGCAATCCAACTCGGCCCGGTCGGGCTCATCCACGGCCAGGGTGGCTTCGAACAGGTTCACTGAGCCGATGAAATTGGCGACGAAGCGGTTCTTGGGGAACTCGTAAATTTCAGCGGGCGTGCCCAACTGCTGAATGCGGCCCCGGTCCATCACCGAAATGCGATCGGCGAGCGTCATCGCCTCTTCCTGATCGTGGGTGACGATGACGAAGGTAATGCCGACTTTGCTTTGAATGTTCAGCAACTCAAGCTGCGTCTGTTCGCGCAGCTTCTTATCGAGCGCGCCCAAGGGCTCATCGAGCAGCAGCACTTTCGGGCGCTTGATGAGGCTGCGGGCGAGGGCGACGCGCTGGCGCTGGCCGCCCGAAAGCTGGTGCGGCCGACGCTTGGCGAAGCTGCCCATCTGCACCAGATCGAGCGCTTCGGCGACGCGGTTTGCCGTATCGGCTTTCGAAACCCCATCCATGCGCAGCCCGAACCCGACGTTCTGCTCCACGCTCATGTGCGGGAACAGGGCGTAGGATTGGAACATCATGTTCACTGGGCGCGCATAGGGCGGCACGGTGGACATATCTTGCCCGTCGATGAGAATCCGGCCTTCGGTCGGTATTTCAAACCCCGCCAGCATGCGCAGCAGGGTCGTCTTGCCGCAGCCGGAGCCCCCCAGCAGCGCGAACAACTCGCCGGGGAAAATATCGACGCTGACCCCATCGACCGCAACGAAATCCCCGAAGGTCTTGCGGACCTCCTGAATCTGAATCATGGGCTTTGCCGACGGATCGCGCCAGGGCTGTACGCGCTGTCCAGAAACACCGCCTAAGGAGCGGGGAGGCGGATTGGCCGTGGCAGCGGGGGGGACATTAGGCATACCGGGCAAAGCCTCCAGCGCGGCGGGGGTCTAGAAGGGAAAAGGCGCGCTCGCTTCTTACCGAAACCAGCGCGCCTTTGGGAGTCATTCTTCTGCGTGCGCTCCGACTAGCGGCCGGTTTTCACGCGGGTCCAGGCGCGGGTGCGGGCGCGTTCGAACTCGCGGTCCGCCGGGGTGATGGTGAAGAGGCGGGCGCGCACTTCGGCCGGCGGATAAATGCCGGGGTTGGTCCGCACCGCTTCCGACACCAGCGGCGTCGAAGCCTTATTGCCGTTAGCGTAGCCGGTCAGGTCCGAGCTGGCGGCGACGACCTGCGGCACCATCAGATGATCGAGAATGGCATGGGCGAGGTCGGGGTTCGGGGCGTCTTTCGGGATCGCCAGCGTATCGACCCAAAGCTGCGCGCCTTCGGACGGAATCGAGTAGTTCACGCTCACGCCGCGTTTCGCTTCCGCCGCGCGGTTGGAGGCCTGAATAATATCGCCCGAATAGCCGAAGGCGACGCAAATATCGCCATTCGCCAGCCCGTTGATATATTCCGACGAGTGGAACTTGCGAATAAAGGGGCGCACTTTTAGCAGCGCATCGGTGGCCTTATCGAGATCGGCGATCGATTTACTGTCGGGCGGCAGGCCGAGATATTGCAGAACGGTCGGGAATACGTCAGTCGGCGCGTCCAGCACCATCACGCCGCAGGCCTTGAACTTCGACACGGTGGCCGGGTCCAAGATCATTTTCATCGAATAGACCGGCGCATCGGCGGCGATATTTTTCACCTTGCCAACGTTATAGCCGA
>NZ_LAJY01000315.1 GCF_000963705.1 Elstera litoralis
TCGATGGGACGCGCAAGTGGCTGCTGCGCATGGACGACGGCAATGAAATCGAAACCGTCTATATTCCCGAAGACGATCGCGGCACCTTGTGCGTCTCCAGCCAAGTCGGCTGCACGCTCACCTGTCGTTTCTGCCACACGGGTACGATGAAGCTGGTCCGCAATCTCGACCCTGCCGAAATCGTCGGGCAAGTGATGCTGGCGCGTGACTGTATCGGCGAATGGCCGAGCCCGCAGGACGGGCGCATGCTGTCCAATATCGTGCTGATGGGCATGGGCGAGCCGCTGTATAATTTCGAGAACGTCAAAAAAGCCATGCAGATCGTGATGGATCACGAGGGCATCGCTTTGTCGCGCCGCCGCATCACGCTCTCGACCTCCGGCGTGGTCCCGATGATCCGCCGTACCGGCGAGGAAATTGGCGTGGCGTTGGCGATTTCCCTGCACGCGGTCCGCGACGAGGTGCGCGATATCCTGGTGCCGCTGAACAAGAAATATCCGATTGCTGAGCTGTTGGAGGCCTGCCGCACCTATCCCGGGGCCAGCAATGCCCGCCGCGTTACCTTCGAATATACGATGCTGCGCGACGTGAACGACAGCGTCGCCGACGCCAAGGAACTCGTGCGACTGCTCGGCGGCATTCACGCCAAGGTAAACGTGATCCCATTCAACCCCTGGCCGGGCGCGCCCTATGAGTGCTCGACCGACGCGCAGATCGATAAATTCGTGACGGTGCTCAATAACGCCGGCTACGCCTCGCCGGTGCGCACGCCGCGCGGGCGGGATATTGGCGCGGCCTGCGGTCAGCTAAAGTCCGAAAGCCAGCGCATCCGCCGCACCCAAACCGGCTTCGCCCCTGGCCCGGCGGCTCCGGCACCGGGCGTCGTGCTGCCGGGCGCGGCGGCTTAGGCTTCGAGGGCGCTACCGTTGCGCGCGTCGAAAGCGGCGCGCGCGGCGTCCACTTCCGGGAGATTCTGGACCGTCCAGGCGTAAAGCGCCTTGAACGGGGCCTGCAAAGTGCGCCCGAGCGGCGTGATCTCATACTCCACGGCAACCGGCGAGGTCGCGATCACGCGGCGCTCTACCAGCCCATTGCGCTCCAAGCGCCGGAGGCATTGCGTCAGCGCCTTCTGCGTCACCCCTTCGAGCTGGCGTTTGATGGCGTTGAAGCGTTGCGGGCCATCGTCCAGTACTTTCAGCACCATCATCGACCATTTATCGGCGATCTGATCGAACAGCAGTCGGCTTGGGCAATTGACGTGAAATTGCGGATGGGGGTCCTTCATTTCGGTTTCTCCAAGGCTACCTGGTGAAGTTTAAGTGCCTTATTGAAACCAGATATAAAAAATATACCTATAGGTCAACGTTAACCGGAGACCTTATGATGATTTTAACGAATGCCCTTTCCCAGCCTTTTTCGCTAAAAACCCTCTCGCTAAAAAACCGCATCGTCATGGCCCCGATGACGCGCAATTTTGCGCCCGAGGGCATTCCGGGCGAGGCCAATGCCACCTATTACCGTCGCCGTGCTGAAGCCGATGTGGGGTTGATCCTGTCGGAAGGCACCGTGATCGACCGGCCCGCGTCGCGCAATATGCCGGGCATCCCGTTCTTTCACGGCGAAGCCGCTTTGGCGGGCTGGAAACAGGTGATCGACGGCGTGCATGCCGCCGGGGGCCGGATGGGGCCGCAAATTTGGCACGTCGGCTCGGTCAAAGGCCCTGGTGACTGGGAGCCTGAGGCCAGCCTGATCGAAAGCCCCTCGGGGCTCGAAGCGCCGGGCAAACCGCGCGGCCACGCGATGACCGAGGAAGATATCGCCGATACGATTGCCGCCTTCGCCCGCGCCGCAGCGGATGCCAAGCGGCTTGGCTTCGATACTTTCGAGCTGCACGGCGCGCATGGCTATTTGATCGATCAATTCTTCTGGTCCGGCACCAATCTGCGCACCGACCGCTATGGCGGGGCTTCGATCCGGGAGCGCAGCCGCTTTGCCGTTGAGGTGGTTAAGGCCGCGCGGCAGGCGGTCGGCCCCGATTTCCCGATTATCCTGCGGTTAAGCCAATGGAAGCAGCAGGAGTATACCGCCCGCCTCGCCGAAACACCCGATGCGATGACCGACTGGCTATTGCCGCTAGTGGAAGCCGGGGTTGATATTCTGCATTGCTCGCAGCGTCGCTTCTGGGAACCGGAGTTTCCGGAGGTCGATGGGGCCGACGGGCTGAATTTCGCCGGTTGGGCCAAGAAGCTCACTGGGGCCGCCACGATCAGCGTCGGCTCGGTTGGGCTGTCGAGCGATTTCCTTGGCAGTTTCCAAGGCGAAGGCTCGGCCACTCAAGGCCTCGATGATCTCGTGCGTCGCCTGGAACGGCAGGAGTTCGATTTGGTCGCCGTGGGCCGGGCGCTGCTGAGCGATCCGCAGTGGGCGACGAAAACCCTGCGGGCCGATACGGCGGCGCTGAAAGATTTCTCACCCGCCGCGATGATGGAACTCGTCTAACTCCCCCCTTGCACCTCTGGGGCCGCTCTCCCATTTCTGGGGGAGCGGCCTGTGAGGAGCTTTTATGGACCCGTTGACCCTATTGGGCCTGTTGATTGTCGTGCCGACGTGGTTTGCCTATAATCGGGCGGGCCTGTCGCCGTTTTTATCCCTGATTGTGCTCGTACCCTTGATTGGGCCGATCCTGGCGGTGGCGATTCTCGCTTTCGCCACCTGGCCGAAGATCGATGGCGACACGCGGCTTCAGTATCGGCGGCTCAAATGATCGAAGGGTTTTTCGCGCTGATTTTCGGCCTTATTTCCGGCGTCATGGGCTTGTTTTGGCTGATGATCTCGGCGGTGTCCTTGGCGCTCTTGTGGGCGGTTATTCTGCCCTTCGCCCTGCTGTGGGGCTGGATGCTCGCGCGGATTCTCTCCCGCGCGGGCTATTCCCCCTGGTGGGCCTTGATCGGCTTCACGCCGCTCTTGCCGCTGGCGGTCTGGATCTTCGCCTTCAGTTCTTGGCCGGCGGCGGCGCGGACGGTGGTGCTGATGCCGCCGGAACGGCGCTACTAAGCGCGCGCTTGACCGTGTCGAGCGGCAGGCCCAGCGCAAGGGCGTAAGCGTCGGCCATTCGGCTCACGATGGGCTGAACCTGGGCGCGGCGCGCCTTATCGGCGTCGGCGAGGGCGAGTTTTTCTTCCTTAGTCAGCGGTAGGCCGCGTTCTTTTTCCAGCTTGGGGAAGAGGGACGCGCCGTCGAAACTGCCGACCTGTTCGAGCGGCGGTAGGAGTTCGCTAATGCGGCCCCGGTAAAGCTGCGTGATCGCGGCCAGCCGGTCGGCGTAACTATTTTGGGCGATGCGCGCTTCGGCCATCGCCTCTTTCCAGGCGCGGGTGAGCCCGTTCCACTGTGGTTTCGTCACCGGCTGTCCGAGGGCGGCTTCCAGGCGGCTGCGCGTTTTCGGCCAGGG
>NZ_LAJY01000316.1 GCF_000963705.1 Elstera litoralis
CGACGAGAGTTCGATGCCGTTGCAGACGATATCATACTGATAGGCATTGATCGTCAGCGGGTCTTGGTTCAGCAGCGCGTCCAACCCGCCTTGCGGCATGGAGAAAGGATTGTGGCTGAAGTCGATCTGCCCCGTGTCTTCGTTCAGCTCGTACATCGGGAAATCGACGATCCAGCAGAAGTTGAAGACGCTGGGGTCGATCAGGTTCAGCTCTTCGCCCAGGCGCTTGCGCGCTTGACCCGCGAATTTTTCGGCCACCAGCTTCTTATTGCAGGCGAAGAACAGCGCGTCGCCCGGCTGAATCCCGGCCTTTTCGGCCAGCAGCTTCAGCGCCTCCGGCCCGATGAACTTGGCGATGGGGCCTTTGGCCTCGCCGCTCTTGTCCCACAGGATATAGCCTAAGCCGGGATGGCCTTCGCCCTTGGCCCAATCGTTGAGCTTGTCGAAGAAGCTACGCGGCTGATCGGACACTTGCGGTGCCGGAATGGCGCGCACGACCGCACCGCCCGCAACCGCCGATTTGAAGGCGTTGAAGGTCACATCGTCGCGCGTGAAAATATCGGTCACGTCGGCGATGACAATCGGGTTGCGCAGGTCGGGCTTGTCGGAGCCATATTTCAGCATCGATTCGCTGTAGGCGATGCGCGGGAACGGATAGGGCGTGACGCTCTTGCCGTTCGAAAACTCCTCGAACACGCCGTGCAGAACGGGCTCGATGGCGGCGAACACGTCTTCTTGCGTGACGAAGCTCATTTCGAAATCGAGCTGGTAGAATTCGCCGGGACTGCGGTCGGCGCGGGCGTCTTCATCGCGGAAGCAGGGAGCAATTTGGAAGTAGCGGTCGAAGCCGGCCACCATTAGCAACTGCTTAAACTGCTGCGGCGCTTGCGGCAGGGCGTAGAAACGGCCCGGATGCATGCGCGCGGGCACGAGGAAGTCGCGCGCCCCTTCCGGCGAGGAGGAGGTGAGAATCGGCGTCTGGAACTCGGTGAAGCCCTGATCGATCATCCGGCGGCGCAGGCTGGCGATGACGTTGGAGCGCAGCACGATGTTCTTGTGAATCCGGTCGCGGCGCAAATCCAGGAAGCGGTAACGCAGGCGCGTGTCTTCGGGATATTCCGCGTCGCTGTTCACTTGCAGCGGCAGCACATCGGCGGCGGACTGAAGGAAATAGTCCTTCACCTGCACTTCAATCGCCCCGGTCGGCAGGTTCGGATTGACCGTTTCGGCGCTGCGATCCACAACGAGGCCGGAGACCGTAATCACGCTCTCGACGCGCACTTGGCTGGCGTCGTCAAAGAAAGCCGACTCGTTATCGATGACCAACTGCGTAATGCCGTAATGGTCGCGCAGATCGATGAACAGCAACTGCCCATGATCGCGCTTGCGGTGCACCCAGCCCGACAGGCGCACGGTCTGGCCGGTTTCGGCGCGGCTCAAGGCGTTGCAAGTATGCGTGCGATAGGCGTGCATGAAAAATTCCCAGCGGCTAAATCAGAATAGGCGGCAAAGCCACACGCTTTGACACCGAATGTCAAGGGCTGGCTATGCGGTTTCGCCTCGGTGTGCTATAGCGAAAATTATGATGATCCAAGATTCAGCCGCGTTGGCGGCCCTCTGCGCCACGCTTACACAAGAAGCCTATGTAACGGTCGATACCGAGTTTATTCGCGATAAGACCTATTGGCCCCAGCTTTGCCTCGTGCAGGTGGCGGGAACCTCGGTAGCGGCGGCGATTGATCCGCTCGCCGAGGGCATCGATCTCGCGCCGCTGTTCGCGTTGATGGCAAATCCGGCCGTGTTGAAGGTCTTCCACGCCGCCCGGCAGGATTTGGAGATTTTCTATAATCTCACCGGAACCGTGCCGACCCCGCTCTGGGATAGCCAAGTCGCGGCGATGGTCTGCGGTTTTGGCGAAAGCGCGAGCTACGAGACGCTGGCGGGTAAGCTCGCCAATGCGCGCATCGATAAAAGCTCGCGCTTTACCGATTGGTCGCAGCGCCCGCTGACCGAGAAGCAGCTTTCCTATGCGCTCTCGGACGTAACACACCTGCGGGTGATCTATGAGAAGCTGGCCAAACGCATCGAGAAAGCGGGCCGCGAAGCCTGGGTTTCGGAGGAAATGGCGATCCTCACCGATCCCAAAACCTATCAGCTCGACCCGGAAACCGCGTGGCAGCGCCTGCGCCCGCGCACCGGCAACCGGCGTTTCCTGGCCATTCTCAAGGAACTCGCGGCGTGGCGCGAGGCCGAAGCCCAGCGCAAGAATATTCCCCGTCAGCGCCTGCTGAAGGACGAAGCGCTGCTGGAAGCCGCCGCCAATGCCCCGCGCTCGGTGGCCGATCTCGGGCGGATGCGGGCGCTCAGCAAGGGCATGACCGAAGGCTCGGTCGGCCAGGGTATTCTCGCCGCCGTCGAACGCGGCACCGCGATCCCGGAAGCCGACTGCCCGACCCTGCCGGAAAAGCCGGACGTGAGCGGCGGCAGAGCGGCCCTGATCGAATTGCTGAAAGTGCTGCTGAAAGCCAAATGCGACAGTAACGACGTGGCGCAAAAGCTGGTCGCCAATAGTGCCGATATCGAAACGCTGGCAATGGAAGATTCGCCCAATATCCACGCGCTCACCGGCTGGCGGCGCGACGTGTTCGGGGAAGATGCTCTGGCGCTGAAGCGCGGCGAAGTGGCCTTGACGGTCAAGGGCGACAGTATTCGGCTGATTAGGCTCTAGCATGCTGGCACTGCTGACGGATCGGCGCTTCCTGCCGCTGTTTATCGCGCAGTTCCTGGGGGCCTTGAACGATAATCTGTTCAAGAATGCTCTGGCGATTCTGGTGGTCTTCAAGCTGGTGCCCGATCCCGACGCGGCGCAAGCGCTGGCGGGGTTGGCAACGGCGCTGTTCGTACTGCCCTATTTCTTCGCCTCGGCCTTCGCTGGAACTCTCGCCGACCGCATGCCCAAAGCCGCCCTCACCCAATGGGTGCGACTGATCGAGATTCCGGCGCTGCTCCTCGGGC
Source organism: Elstera litoralis (assembly GCF_000963705.1). Classification (GTDB taxonomy): domain Bacteria; phylum Pseudomonadota; class Alphaproteobacteria; order Elsterales; family Elsteraceae; genus Elstera; species Elstera litoralis. The sequence continues at coordinate 3,016 of NZ_LAJY01000316.1, forward strand.
TCGCAGGGCTAGTCTTGGGCTCAATCCCCCTGCTGTTCGCCGCCCTCGTGGGCATGGGCATCCTCTCCACCTTCTTCAGCCCGGTAAAATTCTCGCTGCTGCCGGAACTGCTGAAGCCGGAGGATCTGGCGCGCGGCAATGCGCTGTTCGCCGCCACCACCTTCGTTGCCATCCTCATCGGCACCATTATGGGCACCGAACTTGTGCGGCTCGACAATGGCCCGTGGATCGCAGGATTAACCGGCCTTGGCATCGCCGTGCTGGCGTGGCTGGCCTGCCGAGCGCTGCCGCCGACCGTCGCCGTGCGCCCTGATCTGAAACTGCGCTGGAATTTTCTCGCCGATACGTGGCGCGTCTGCCGGGGAACCCTCGCCAGTCCGGTTCTGCGCCGGGTCGTGCTCGGTATTTCCTGGTTCTGGATGCTCGGCGCGGTGCTGTTGGCGCAACTGCCGGGCTTGGTGCGCAACCGCATCGGCGCCGACGAGCAGGTCGTAACCTTCTTCCTGGCGCTATTCTCGATTGGCATCGCTGTGGGTGCGGGCGTCTGCGGGCGGATGCTGCGCGGGCAGGTGAAATCCGGCCCGGTCGGCATTGGTGCGCTCGGCATGGCGCTGGCGACCTTTGATCTTTGGCTCGCCCTTCCCGCCGCGCCCCTCTCGGCGAGTTTGACGCCCCTGCCCGCCTTTCTGGCGGAGGCTGCTAACTGGCGCTTGATTGGCGATTTTCTGCTGCTGGCGGTCGCGGGCGGGGTCTATACGGTGCCGCTCTACACGCTGCTGCAAAGCCGGGCGCAGCCGGAAGCGCGGGCGCGGGCGGTGGCGACGAATAACATCGTGAATGCGGGCATGATGGGCCTCGGCACGGCGGGAACGGCGCTATTGCCCAGCCTCGGCGTGACGGTGCCCGATCTGGTTGCGCTGCTTGGCCTGGGCCTTGCGGCTTTGGCCTGGCCGCTCGCCAAAACGGCTGGCCTCTATCCGAAACCATAACCCCCTATCCTATTCCAAAAGAGTCACAGAAGTCGGTTAAAGGAATGCCGGACTGAGTTTCTATTGGGATATTTTAGGGGAAGTAGATTATGGCGATTTCCGCAACCACGGTCGGTACCACCCTTGCTGCCCAAGTCACCGATTCGATTGCAACCGGCGTTACTGTCTCCAATACTGGAGCAACGGGAACCATCGCCCTGACGGTGGCAACAGGCGTCACCGGAACGCGGACAACGCTGACCAATAACGGCACGATCACCTCGGCCGGCAGCGTCAACGCCATCGGGTCGAACGGCAATGATTTTATTACGATTACCAATAATGGCACCGTCAATAACACCAGCACGGGCCGCGCCCTGCGGCTCGATGAAAGTGTAACCGTTACTAATAACGGGCAGATAAGCTC
>NZ_LAJY01000317.1 GCF_000963705.1 Elstera litoralis
ATTACCTTCGTCGAGCGCCGGAAACACGCGGCTAATCGGCAAGCCTTCCGGGGTGAAGGGGATATTGGCGGCCTTGAATAAATCGGCGACAAAATCATAACCTGCGCCGGAAAGCTTCTTGCCCTCCGCAACACTCGACATCGGTGATGCATCAAACCCTAAGAGACGTATTGTATCGGCCTGGACAGAAAAACTGAAGAGAACCGAGGCTCCCATCAAAAAAAGTTGAAATTCTTTTCGTGATTACATTCATAGTTACACCCATTTTCGTTCTCTTCCGCGATGCCGCGCTCTTAAAAAGAAGTTATTCTTGAGACGTAAAATTTTCGTTATCAAATTCATATATATTTGAAGCATAATTTTGGAAAAAGGTCGCCGCCTACTGCAAAAATCGAACGCGCGGGGCCGTTGGCGCTACCGGCAGCGGCGCGAACGCCAGGGCCAGCGCGTCGGCCCGATCCGGGCTCGCCTGGCCGCGTTTTTTGAGATCGTCCTTGCTCTCCAGTTTCAACCGGCCCCGGCTATCGTAGCGGTAGCGGATTTCGCCCAGTTGGCGCAGCAGCAGCGCGTCGTTCGGCAAGGACAGGCGGCCTTCGGCGGCGCGTTCGCGCAAGATCCAATAGAGTTCGGCGCGCAAATTCAGGAAGCGTTCGCTTTCCTGCGCGGGCCGCCCGACGAGAATCGGCACCACCGGCACGCCCTGTTCGCGCAGACGGTCGGTAACGCCGCCGCCGACCCCGGCATCATCGACCTGCACCGCCACTGCCCCCGTGCTGCGCCAAGCTTCGATGATCTGGCCGACGGTGGCCATCGTGTCTTGCTTGCGAAATACCCCGTGAATTTCGGCGCAATCGCCCCGGCGCAGCACAAGAACGGTTTCATCCCGCCCGAAGCGAGCAATATCGACGCCAAGAACAATCGGTGCCCCCGAATCGATCCTGGCATCGACACTCGCCTGTAAGAGTGCGGGCGAGAGCAGCCGGTCGTCGGCAATATCGGGGAAACGGCCGCGCACTTTGGCTTGCCACAGCGGCGATTCCTCTCCCCAGCGCAGGCGCATTTCCTCGACCCATAGCGCGCTGACCAGCAGCGGGCGCAAGACTTCCGGAACATCTTCGCCCGATAAGTTCGGCGTGGCGAAGGCATCGATGGGAAGCGTCTCGAAGCCGCCGCCGGGGGCACAGGCGCGGGCAAATGGCCCGGCGGGATCGTCTGGATTGCCGATGGCGAGCAGGCGCGACGCCTCATTGGTAATCAGCGTTTCGGCGGCGTCCCACAGCGCCTGGGGTACGCCCGATGCCTCATCGAAAATCACCAGCACGCGCGCGGCGTGAATGCCTTGGAAGCCGGTCATGTCCCAATCATTCGGCTTGCGGCCATAGCCGACCAACTCCCCGTCGATCAGCCATTCGGTGCGATTGATCGTGCCGGGCAGTTTGCCGATGCGGTGGGCGCGCTTGATCTCGCGCCACAGAATCGCCTTCACCTGGGCATTGGTCGGGGCCGAGGTGACGACGAAGCTTTCCCCCGGCGCACCCGTGGCGATCCACCAGGCGGCAAGACGGCTAGCGAGGAAGCTTTTGCCCGCATCATGGCAGGAGGGCACCGCTACCCGGCGATAATCGCGCACGGCTTCGGCAATCGCGCGCTGGCGCGACCAGAGCGTCTCGCCGAGCCGCTGCTGGACGAAACCGACCGGATCGGCCCGAAACACCAAAGCATCAGGCGGACTGTCGGACGGGCGACGCGCACGGGTCATGCCGGTCTCCTACTCTAAAAAGCACGAAAAAACCCCCGCCGGGAGGCACCGGCGGGGGTTGAGGGAATTCGATCATCGACGGGAAGCGGAAAGGCTCACTGTCGAAAATCAGTCTGCCTCAGCGATTCTCTAAGTTCAAGAACAAAAAGCGAACACTCAGAGGGCTCCTGCCAAAAATGCCCGCCACCGATGTGCGGAATTTGCCCTTGTCTTGCCCCTATCCGCTGTCAAACTAACGGAAAGACAGAAAGCGATGCGGGGGGCGCACGGCGATCATGACGGGCAGTTTTCTAGGCGATCTGATGCAGACTATTGCCGAGCGCGGGCGCGCCCTGATTGGCCCGACGCGCGCCGTTCCCCCCTCCCCTCCCCAACTGCTCGACCTCTGCGAAGCCTTGCTGTCCAGCCGGGGGGAGGCTTCCGGCGTGCGCCTCGCCCATGAGATTGTGACAGGCTGGCAGGCGCTGCCGGAAACCGAGCGCGCCCCCTTCCTGCGCGGGCTCGCCAGCCAGTTCGGGCCGGACGCAAAGCGCCTGGAGCGGGCGATCAGAAGTTATCAGGAAAGCCCCTCCCCCCTGCTGGCCGCCAAGCTGCACGCCGCCACCGAACCCCGGCGGCAGGAGCTGTTGCGCCGCCTCAATCTCGCCCCTGGCGGCACGGCTGCCCTCGTGCGCCTGCGCGAAACGCTGCTGGTGCAGACCGATGCCAAGGGCGATCTCGCCGCGCTGGACGAGGATCTGGCGCATCTTTTCACCTCTTGGTTCAATCGGGGGTTTCTCGTGCTGCGCGCTATCGACTGGACGACTCCCGCCAATATCCTGGAAAAAATCATCCGCTATGAGGCGGTCCATGAAATCCACGATTGGGCCGATTTGCGCCGCCGCTTGGAGCCGGAGGATCGGCGCTGCTTCGGCTTCTTCCACCCCCAGCTTGTCGATGAGCCGCTGATTTTCGTGGAAGTCGCGCTAACACGCGGCATGCCGGACGCCATCGCCCCAATGCTGGCCGAAGATCGGGTGCCGATTCGGGCGGCGGAGGCAACCACCGCCGTCTTCTACTCCATCTCCAACTGTCAGGCGGGGTTGAAGGGGATTTCCTTCGGGAATTTCCTTATCAAGCATGTGGTGGAAACCCTAAGCCGCGAGCTGCCGCGCCTCACCCAGTTCGTCACGCTCTCGCCAGCACCGGGCTTCGCCGCCTGGCTGAAGCGCGCGCGGCATGACCGGAACGAGTTGCTTCCGCCGGAAGATCACGCCAGCCTGACCGGCCTTGATACGCCCGATTGGCTGACCGATACCGACCAGCGCAAGGGGCTCGAACCCGCGCTTCTGCACGCGGCGGCGGCCTATTTTCTCGACGCCAAGGATAAGCGCAACCGCCCCGTCGATGCCGTGGCGCGCTTCCACCTCGGCAATGGCGCGCGGCTGGAGCGCTTGAACCCCTTCGGCGATCTCTCGCCCAAGGGGCTGAAACAGGCGCACGGCCTGATGGTCAATTACCTCTACCGCCCCGACGATATCGAGCGAAACCACGAAGCTTTCGCCACCCAAGGCGAGGTCGTCGCCGCCACAGCCGTGCAAAAATGGCGAAACCCGCCCCGCCGCAGCCTCACCGAGCGGCTGCGCGATTTGACCGTGCCACCCGCCTCTTAGGCATTGCTAAGCCGCAACCAGGGCTGGCGTTCAAGAGTTTGGTCTAACGGCGATAGGTGTCCATGATTTTCTCTAACGCACCATCAACTGCCATCGCTTTGAGTGCCTCGTTGACCTTTACCAGAATTGGCGCTGCCGCCGCCTCCTGACTGCGCGCGACGATGATGTAGTTCGGCTCGACCGCGATCCGCTTGGCCAGGACGACGACCTTCTCCATCGGCTCGCCGAGCGCCTTCATCTGATAGGCAAGCGCCGCTTCGCCGGGGTTGATGATGGCGGCATCGAGCCGCCCGGCCAGCAGTTTTTGCAGGCGCTGACGGGGGTTCGAGTCGGCATCGCCCTGAAAATGCTTTTGGGTTTCGATGAAGAAGGTGCCGTAGCTCGCGCCGTCCTGAAAGCCGATGCGCTTGCCCTTCAAATCCTCAGCTTTTTCGAAGGGAAACTCATGGCCCTTGGCAACGACGAGAATCACCTCATCCACGCCCACCGGCTCGCTGTAGAGGAAAATCTTTTCCCGATCCGGGGTTTTGAAAATGCCCGTCAACCAACCCTCGCCCGCTTCAGCCTGCGTGTAGGCGCGCTTGAAGGGAGCGGCTTCGAGCTGAAGTTCCACCCCGGCCCGGCGAAACGCCTCGCGCGTTGCGTCGATCACATAGCCTTGGGTTTGGGTGCCTTCGCGCCACGCTTTCGGCGGAACGGCATCATTGGCGTACATTTTCACCGGATCAGCAGCGACGGCTGAGGCCGATACCGCCAAGGCCGCGCCAACAATCGCAAAAGATAGATGGGTTTTTAGTTGCTTTTTACCATCTTGAAGCATCTTGAACATTTATAAACCCTCCATTAGTAGAATTTCTTCTATTGAACGCACTTTTGAAGGCTTGGCGAGTCTTTATGACACGGCATCGCTCGGCAGCCCCCAGTGATCGGCACAAGCATGCAAGGCGATTCTTAATATTTCGATACCGCTGGCCGGATGCCGCTGCCCCCGCACGGCCCAGTCGCGCGCGCTGCCCCCCTCGCAGATAACCGCCGTCAAGATCGCACTCAAAATCGGCCCCAGCCGCTGCGCGAGGCTTTGCCAGGATTGCGCCGCCCGGTGAACCCCCTCCGCCGGGCCATGCGGGGCGGCATTGCCTCGGCAGGACGCGGTGTGTAGACGCCCGCCATACGCGCCGATCAAATCGGGCTGCCGGTGGAGGCGTTCGAAAAGGGCGCGCGCCCGCACTGCTGCTTCGGCACAGCGCCCGGTTAGCTCGCCGCGCGCAAGGTAACGGTCGAGCGCATCCTGCGTGAGGCGAACGGGCGGGTTTTTTTCCGCTTCGAGCTCTTTCGGCAGCGGCATCGCCTCGGACCGGCGGCGACGTTCGGGGGTTGGGCGTCCAGGATCGAGAACGAGAGAATTGAGAACGAGAGGATCGCGCTTTCGGATAGGTTTGGGCATTCGCAGGCTCCGTTTCAGCGAAGGGGCTTCACCCTAGGCAACGCGAAACGACGACCGGATTCTGAGGCCCAAAAAAAAGGCCGGGAGAATCCTCCCAGCCGCTGCCACCGCCTTATATTCACTTTTTGTTCTTATTCTGTCAAGCTTTCTTCGGACCCTGGTAGACCTACCGGGGGATAGATCGGGTAGTGCGGTCCAATAATAGCTATCCTCTGCCGACCGGAGCCGAAGCATGCGCGTTTCTTTTTTAGCTTTCTGGCTTGTGGCGGTAAGCCTCGCCGCCCCAGCCACTCAGGCCCTCGCGCCGGAGGAAACCCGCCATCTGCTCGACCGCGCCGGTTTTGGGGCGACGCCGGGGGATATCGAGTTCTATAAGCCGCTATCGCGCACTAAGGCGGTCGAAAAGCTCTTGGGTGAATTGGACGCGCCGACGCTAACGCCGAACCCGGATTTCCTGACGGGCGAGCGCCCGGATGCGGTGGCCTACCGCGCCATCAGCGATAAACCGCCTGAAGAGCGCCGCGCCTTCGCCCTCGCCCGGCAAGGCGAAGCGCTGGCGATGCGCGGTTGGTGGCTGACGGAAATGATCGGCGGGGCGTCGCCCTTGCGCGAGCGTCTGGCGCTGATCTGGCACGGGCATTTCACCTCGGCCTTCGAAAAAGTCCGTGTGCCGGATTTAATGTGGCGGCAGGTGAGCCTGTTCCGCGACCAAGGTACGCGCAACTTCGCCGATCTGCTGCGCGGCATCGGCGAGGACGGCGCGATGTTCCGCTATCTCGACGTTCCCAGCAGCCGCAAAAATAAGCCGAACGAAAATTTCGCCCGCGAATTGCTGGAGCTTTATACGCTCGGCACCGGCAATTATAGCGAGCAGGACATTAAAGAGGCGGCCAAAACAATGGTCGGCTGGCGGCTGAACGCGGGCGATCTGCGCCCAACCTTCATTCCGGCAACCGCCGTTCCCGGCCCTAAGCAGGTGCTGGGCGAGAGCGTGACCGACCTTAAGGGCGTGATCGAGGTGCTGCTGAAACAGCGCGCCACCGCCCGTTTTGTGACCGAGAAACTCTGGCTTGCCCTCATCTCCCCCACGCCCGACCCCGCCCAAATCGAAACCCTCGCCAAAAGTTTCTACGACAGCGGCTATGAATTGCGCCCGCTCGTGCGCGCGATACTGCTCAGCGACGCCTTCTGGTCGCCCGACGCCCACGGCCGCTTGGTAAAATCCCCGGTCGATCTAGTGGCGGGCACCGTGCGCCGCTTCGGCATGCCGGTGAAGGATGCGCGCTGGCTCGCCATCGAAACGCGGCTGCTCGGGCAAGATTTGCTCGATCCGCCCAACGTGCGCGGCTGGCCCGGCGGGATGGACTGGATCAGCACCGACTCGCTGCTCAAAACGCCGCGCCGTTCTCACCCGTCTGGCCTATGGCGAGCCGCCCGAACCCGCCAACCGCCAGCCTGACGGGATCGCCGCCCAATATGCGCGCCTCGCGGGGCTCACTCAGGCGAATGCGCGCGCCTCGGCAGGCGCGATGCAGGGCCGGGCGGTGAGCCTGGGGGATTTCTACGCGAAAAACCCGCTGTTTTTGACCGATGAAACCCTGCTGCAAAAGTCTATCATGGCCGAAGCCCCGGTGCAGCCGCCGACGCGCTCGACCCCGCCGGATCGGCTGCTGGAACTGCTGCTCGACCCCGCCTATGAGGTGAAATAATGCTGCCCCGTCGCCAGTTTCTCCGCCTCTCGGCCCTCGCGGGCGGTGCCCTGCTGCTGCCCAGCGGCTGTGCGGTCGTGCCCGGCGGGGTGCCGACGAAAACCGCCGCCGGCAAAGCCGATACGCTGCTGCTGGTCGAGTTCCAGGGCGGCAACGACGGGCTGAATACCGTCGCGCCAATCAGCGACCCGCTCTACCGCAAACTCCGGCCCACGCTCGCGCTATCGGAGGCCGAGGCCCTCCCCGTTGGGCGCGATCTTGCCCTGCACCCCGCCCTGAAACCGGCGATGGACCTCTGGAGCGCGGGCGATCTGGCCGTGCTGCTCGGCGTCGGCTACCCACAGCCGGACCGTTCGCATTTTCGCTCCATCGATATTTGGGATACCGCCTCGGATGCCGACCGGGTGCTGACAAGCGGCTGGATCACCCGCGCGCTGCTCGCCCGGCCGCGCCCC
>NZ_LAJY01000318.1 GCF_000963705.1 Elstera litoralis
CGGCGGCTCGGCCCCGACCGCGCCGACCGCTGCGGCCTCGCCGCGTTTGAGCGATGCCGGAACCCGTCCGATCTCCAGCCAGGCCGATGACGACCTGTTGGAAATCCCGGCGTTCCTGCGCCGTCAAGCGAACTAGGCTAGGCACTATACCCTTCGCTGGGGCGTGGATCGCACGCGCCCCGGCGGCAACCGAGTAGGACTAACGGTCTGCCTTTCCGGGCGGCCCCGGTACGGCTGCGCCTCAGCCGGGCTGGGTTCTCCCGGAGTTCTGACCCGTGTTTGATGAGAACCCGCGCTTTGGGGGTTGTCGCCCGTGCCTGGGATCGCCACTCTGTGATCCCTCCGCTTCTAGCAGTTTGGCGACTTCACGCATGACGACACCCCCCACCTTAGACCTTCTCTCCGACCTCGTGGCCAAGGCCCGCGCAGCGGGGGCCGATAGCGCCGATGCCGTAATGCATCACGGCGTTTCGGTTTCCGTCGAACGCCGCCTGGGGCGCATCGAAAAACTCGAACGGTCGGAAGGGCAGGACTTGGGCCTGCGCGTTTTCATCGGTCAGCGCCAAGCCATCGTCTCCAGCAGCGATCTACGCCCAGACGCGCTGGCGGCGATGGTGGAACGCGCCCTTGCAATGGCCCGGCTTGCGCCGGAAGACCCGTTCTGCGGCATCGCCGGGGCCGAGCTTCTCGCCCGCAGTTTCCCCAACCTCGATAGCGTCGATCCCGTTGAACCCGATATTGACCTTCTGCTCGCCCGCGCGGCGGCGGCGGAAGATACGGCGATGGGCGTCGCCGGGATTACCAATTCCGATGGCGCCAACGCCGGATGGGGGTCGGGCTATAGCGCCCTCGTGACCTCCGCCGGGTTTGCGGGCGAAAGCCGCAGCACCTACCATTCTATCTCCATGACCGCCGTCGCCGGAACCGGCACGGGCATGGAGCGCGACTATGATTATTCCTCGGCCCTGCACGCGGAAGACCTGGACGATCCGGCGCGGATTGGCCGTTCTGCCGCCGAACGGGCGTTACGCCGCCTGAACCCGCGCAAGCTCGATACCGCCAAAGTGCCGGTGATCTTCGATCCGCGCGTCGCGGGCGGCCTCGTTGGGCACGCTTTGGGCGCGATTTCCGGCCCCAGCATCGCGCGCGGCACCAGCTTTCTAAAAGATAAGCTCGGCCAGCCGGTGTTCAGCGCGAAGATCACCCTGCGCGAAGAGCCGCACCGCAAACGGGGCCTACGCTCCCGCCCCTATGACGCCGAAGGGCTCCCCACCCAAGCGCGCGCCCTGTTCGATAAGGGTGTGCTAACGACCTGGCTGCTCGATCTGCGCTCGGCCCGGCAGTTGAACCTTGCGCCCACCGGCCACGCCGCGCGCGGCACCTCTGGCCCGCCCGGCCCTGCTGCGAGCAATCTCACCGTCGAGGCGGGCACGCTGAAACCGCAGGAGCTTTATGCGGGCGAGAACGCGCTCTATGTCACCGACCTGATGGGCCAGGGCGTCAACGGCCTCACCGGCGATTACAGCCGGGGCGCGGCGGGTTTCTGGATCGAAAACGGCGAAATCGCCTATCCGGTCAGCGAAATCACCATCGCGGGCAATCTCAAGGACATGTATCAGACCCTCACCCCGGCGGATGATCTGGAGATCAAACGCGGGCTCGATAGCCCGAGTTTGCGCGTCGAGGGCATGGTTCTGGCAGGACGCTAGGTATGGAAACGCATATTCGCCCGCTGAGTTTGACCGACCGCCCGGCCTGGGAAAGCCTCTTTCTGGCCTACGGACAATTCTACAAAACCGACTATAGCCCGGCATTGATCGAGGCCAATTGGCGGCGGCTGCACGATCCCACCGTGGGACTGCACGGGCTGGTCGCCTTAGGGGAGGCTGGCGAGTTGATCGGCCTGCTCCACTATATCCCCCATCTGCACACCAATAGCGCCCGGATGGTCGGCTATCTCGAAGACCTGTTTGTGATTCCCGAAGCGCGCGGCCAGCGGGCGGGCGAAAAGCTGATCGAGGCGCTGGTGGATATCGGCAAGACCTCCGGCTGGTATCGGATTTACTGGCACACCCACGCCGACAATGCGACCGCGCGCAAACTCTACGACCGCGTGGCAAAACTCTCGGCGTTTGTGCGGTATGATATTCCGCTGGTGCCGTGAAAGCTCTTATCGTCGGCGGCGGGCCTGCGGGGTTGATGGCGGCGGAAGTGCTGCTGAAAGCCGGAGTCTCGGTCGATCTCTATGACGCCATGCCCTCGCTGGGGCGGAAATTTCTGCTGGCCGGGCGCGGCGGGCTCAACCTAACTCATTCCGAACCCTTGCGCGCGTTTCTCGACCGCTACGGCCCGGAAACCGAGACGGTGCGCCCGTGGCTCGCCGCCCTCCCGCCCGAAGCAATTCGGGCCTGGGCGGCGGATTTGGGGATTGAGACCTTCGTCGGCACCTCAGGGCGCGTGTTCCCAACCGATTTCAAGGCGGCCCCCCTGCTGCGGGCGTGGCTTACCCGCCTGCGCGGTTTCGGCCTGCGCACCCACCCGCGCCACCGCTGGACGGGACAGGCGGAGGGCACCACGCTAACCTTCGACACGCCCACCGGCCCCGTTTCAGCGACGGGCGACGCGGTGCTCCTGGCGCTCGGCGGCGCAAGCTGGCCGCATCTTGGGTCGGACGGCGCTTGGACCGACTTCCTGCCCGGCCCCATCGCTCCCTTGCGCCCGTTCAACTGCGGCTGGCAGATCGACTGGTCGGAGGTCTTGAAAGCCAAGGCCGGGAGCCCGCTGAAAGCCGTGGCGCTTTCGGTCGGCGGTCAGCGTGTGCGCGGCGAGATTATTCTCACCGAGTATGGCTTGGAGGGCAGCGCGCTCTACGCCCTCTCCCACCATCTCGCGCCGGGGGTCACGCTCTATCTCGACCTCCTGCCCGATCATGATGAGCACCAGGTGATCGACAAACTCGCTGGGCGCGGCAGCGCCTCGCTGGGATCGTTCCTCAAGAAGAATTTCCGCCTATCCCCCGCCGCCCTCGCGCTGCTGAACGAAGGCCCGCGCGCAGCCGGATGGGACACCCCCGCCGCGCTCGCCCGCCGCCTCAAAGCGCTGCCGCTCACTCTGGGGGAACCCCGCCCGCTGGCCGAAGCGATTTCCAGCGCGGGCGGCGTGCCATTTTCCGGTCTCACGCCCAATCTAATGCTGCTCGAAAGGCCGAGCTGGTTTGTCGCAGGCGAGATGATCGATTGGGCCGCGCCCACCGGCGGCTATCTGCTCACCGCGTGCCTCGCCAGCGGCGTGCAGGCGGCGCGCGGCATGCTCGCCCTTATTTCGCCACGCCCGCCGGGTTTACTGAATGCGCCTCAGTACTAAAGGAACTTATGGAATGGTTGGGATTGCTCGCCGCCCGGTGCTCGCCGCGCTTTTACTCGCTCTGCCGCTGTTCGCAGCCCCCGCTTGGGCAGCAAAAGCGAAACCGTGGCCACTGACGCCGCAAGATAAAACCGATCTTGGCCGCATCGAAAGCTATTTCGACGGGCTGAAAACCCTGACCGCCAAATTCCTGCAAATCACCGATAACGGCGCAATTGCGCGCGGGGCCGTGTTCATTCAGCGCCCCGGCAAGATGCGCTTCGATTACGCCCCGCCCTCCCCCGTGGTGATGGTGGCGGACGGAACGCTGCTAACCTTCCATGACCGCGAACTCAACGAAACCACCAGCCTGCCGCTCAGCAGCACGCCGGTGGCCTTTTTGTTGCGCGATAAGGTGCGCCTTAGCCAAGACCTCACCGTCACTAAAATCGATCGTGGCCCCGGCGTGCTGCGCGTTTCGGTGCGCGAAACCGATGATCCCGAACAGGGCGAACTCACAATACAGTTCAGCGAGGCCCCGTTTCGGCTGGAACAATGGGCCGTGCTCGACAGCCAAAACCGCCTGACTAAAGTAACGCTAATCGAGGCACGCGCGGGCGACCCCATCAACCAAAGGTGTTCGAATTCCGCGACCCGAAGTTCTTCAATCAGCCGGTGGAGCGTTTTAATTAGGCGCGTTGGATATTGAGCGTGACAAGGCGAGCGAACGCTCGCCGTGCCTTTTTTGATACGAATATTCTCGTCACGGCGTTTTCTGCGCCGTGTGTTTCACTCTCAAAATCTCGACAATGCGCGCCTCGTCCAGCACGCGATAAAAAATGATGTAGGTCGGATGTGCGACCAGTTCGCGCAGGAAGGTCGGCAGGCCCGGCCTGCCCGTGCGGCCCAGTTTTGGATACTGCGCAAGCGGCAACACTTTGGCGCGCAGCTCTTGGCCGAATTCTTCGGCCTTAATCGGCTTGTCCTCGGCGATGTGGTCAATGAGCTTGTCTAAGTCGGCCTCGGCTATCGGTCGCCAGACGATGCGATAAGGCGTCGTCATGGGTTCAGCTTTGCTCCTGCGGCCTTGTGGCGCGCAATCCGGGCATCCATCCGCGCCATAACGTCATCATGCGGCACGCTCGGCCGGGGGTCGTCGATAGCCTCCTGAATTTCAGCGGTCAGCCACTGGTTATAGGCGGCGGCTTCGTGCGCGCCCCGCATGGCCTCGGCCCGGTTCTGTCGGCTGCGGGTCATGTCTTTCTCGTCGGGGTTCCAGTTGGTGGCGTCGAGGTGCGCAACCGCAATCCCCACGTCCCGCAAGACGATCAGCGCGGACGTGGGATTTCCGAAGCGGCGCGGCTCGGTGCTGCGTGCTTTCACCAGAAAGGCGTCTTGCCCGCTGCGGGTAGCGATTTCAACGAAGAAGCCGCCGCCCTGCCCTTTCAAGGTTACACCTGTCACGCCGCCAGCGCTGGCCGTGGCGCGTAGCTGCGCGAGTGTCATGCCCTGCATGATGCGCTCCTTTATCAATTGAGGTTGCTTTCTAGCCTCTATTGCGCATGATTGATAGAAACCATGCAAGTGTTTTGGGCTCGGTAAACCGTCGACGGGCGGTTGACGATCCGCACCCCCTTCAAATCCGCATAGCCGAACCGCACCCTTGACCCTGGACTATTTTTAGAATTATTCTAATTTATCAATCCAACCTAGTTCATACGAGACTCACATGGCTAAGATCGAAATGTACGCCGACCCCTTCTGCCCCTATTGCGCCAAAGCGCGCCGCCTGCTGACGGCGAAGGGCCAAGCGTGGGAAGAGTTCGACGTGATGGCAAAACCGGCCTTACGCGCCGAAATGCGCGCCCGCGCGGGTGGCAAGAACAGCGTGCCGCAGATTTTCATCGATGGAAACCTCATCGGCGGCTGCGACGATATTCATGCCTTGGATGCGCGCGGCGGGCTCGATCCGCTGTTGGCGGCGTAAGGCGCCGATGCTGCGCGTCGCCCTGATCCAGCAGACCGCCGAGCGGGAGTTCGCGCCGAATCTGGCCTTTCTGGAGGACCAGATTCGCGATGCTGCCGCCCAAGGCGCACGCTTTATTCTGACGCCGGAAAACTGCGCGATGCTGGAGCCGGACCGCGAGGCGCATCGCGCCAAAGCACGCACCGAAGAGACCCACCCGCTGCCGCCGCTCTTCGCCCGGCTGGCCCAGGAAACCGGGGCTTTTCTGCTGGCGGGCTCGATTGCGGTGAAAGTCGAGGGCGATAAACTCGCCAACCGCGCGCTGCTGTTCGCGCCCGACGGCAGCATCGCCGCGCGCTACGATAAGATCCATCTGTTCGATGTCGATCTTGCCAATGGCGAAAGCTACCGCGAATCGGCGCTGATCGCCGCCGGTAGCGCGGCGGTGACGGTGAAGACGCCGCTCGCCAACCTCGGCCTTAGCGTTTGTTACGATCTGCGCTTTGCCGCGCTGTTTCGCGCGCTGGCCCAGGCGGGGGCCGAGATTATCACCATTCCCTCCGCCTTCACGGTGCCGACCGGCGAGGCCCATTGGCACGTGCTCTTGCGCGCGCGGGCGATTGAAACCGGCGGCTTCGTCCTCGCCCCGGCCCAAACCGGCACCCATGCCGAGGGCCGCCGCACCTACGGCCATTCGCTGATCGTCAGCCCCTGGGGAGAGGTTCTCGCCGATGGGGGAGACGCGCCCGGCCTTGTGATCGCCGATCTCGATTTGGCGGAGGTGGCGAAAGCCCGCCAGCGCATCCCGTCGCTCACCCACGACCGGCCCTTTACGCCGCCCTCTTTTCTTTCCGCCTAAGCCGCCTTATTTAATTTCTATGATCGTCTATAGCCTGCTGTGCTCGGCCGAGCATGAATTTGAAGCTTGGTTCCGGAGTAGCGCCGCTTTCGACGAGCAGGCCGCGACGGGTGCCGTTGCCTGCCCGATGTGCGGCGACACGCACATTCGTAAAGCGCTGATGGCACCGGCGATCCGCCCTTCGTCGAAAGCCGCCGCAAAACCCGTGGAAGAGGCGCGCGCGACCCCCACGGCCCAAGAGTCCGACCAACAGGCCGCCGTCGTGCAGGTGCTGCGCGAAATGCGCCGCAAGATCGAAAGCGACTGCGAGTATGTCGGCGATAATTTTGCCGAAGAAGCCCGCAAAATCCATTACGGCGAAGTAGAAGCCCACGGCATCTACGGCGAAAGCACCGACGCCGACCGCGAGGCGCTGGCCGAAGAGGGGATCGAAGTTGGTCGGATTCCCTGGGTGCCGCTGGAGAATTAAAGCGTTTTAGCGGAACACGGGGGGCATCCGCTTCCTTGGCAGCTCCTGTCGACAGAATGGTCCGCGACCAACTTATAGATACATTCTGCAATTAAATTTTATTGCAATTTAAACTCTTTTTTTACATGTCGCTTGTAGTTATGCGCTAGAATTACTGGATTGGAGTGCCGAAAATGAACCGACGTGACTTTTGCAGGCTTACCCTTACATCCACAGCAATAGGGCTCTTCTCCAAAGAG
>NZ_LAJY01000319.1 GCF_000963705.1 Elstera litoralis
CGAGGGCCAAACCGATGAGATGGCTCTCTAACCGATCCGGCGATACCCAGGCCGTGAGCGCAAGCCCAGCAAGGGCAAGCGGGATCGTTAAGATTTCCGGCAAGATCATCCGGCGCGCATCGATCAACGCCAGCGCCGCGAGCCACAGCGCCAGTAGACTATCGACCGCCACGCCCCAGCCGAAAATCCAATCACCCCGGCTCAATAGCGCGGAAATCCCCGCCCCCGCGAGCGTCAACCCCGCCAGAGCGAGTCTATCGCCGCCCGTCACGGCGTCGGCGAGGGCGGCAGCGGTGCATCGCGCAGTAAACGCAACCGGCTGCGCAGATCATTTTGCAGCGCGCGGGCGTCGTCGGGCCGGTCCAGAATCGTCGGCACCAGCATCACTACTAATTCCGTGCGGCTGCTGGTGGTATTATTGGTGCGGAAGGCATTTCCCACAAAGGGAATATCTTGCAGCAGCGGAATGCCGGAACGCTGAGTGGTGCCATCGTCGCGAATGAGCCCGCCGACGAACAAGGGTTGCCCCGAGCGAATGGTGACGCTGCTGGTCAATAGCCGCCGGGAGAAAATCGGCGAATCGACCGAGGACACTTTATTCGGCGCGACCTGCGAGACTTCTTGGCGGAACTGGAGCGTCAGTTGATCGTCCGCGCCGATGCTGGGGATGACCTCCAGGATGATGCCGGTGTTGCGATATTCGACCGAGTTAATCACCCGGTCCGAACTTTGATCGACGACAACGGTTTCCGAGCGGGTGATGACCGGCACCTGATCGCCGACCTGGATCAGCGCCCGCTCCAGATTATTCACCATCAGGTTCGGCGTCGCCAGCACCGACAGGCGCGAGGCCCCGGACAGCGCGTCAATCACGGCGCGCACTTCGCCGGTGCTATTACGCAGAATATAGGAAAAGCCGGTCTGCGGCGCGGCGAGCCCCAGGGTGCCGAGGTCCAACCCTGCCGTGCCGCGATAGCCATCGCCCAACCGGTTACGCAGGAACCATTCGACGCCGTAGCGCAACTCGTCACTCAGCGTGACTTCCGCCACCATCGCTTCGATCATCACTTGGCGCGGTTGAACGTCGAGTTTTTCCAGCGTCGGCAATAGCCGGTCGTAATCGAAGGGCGTCGCCAGAATGGCCAGCGTATTAGCGGCGCGGTCGGCAACGATCCGCACGCGCCCGCCATAGGCCACCACTGGCGCGGACCGTTGGGCGGGTGTCTCGGTCAAGACCGAGGCCGTGGAGCCACTCGTCTCAGAACTTTGGGTCGTGGTCGGAACCGTCGCCGCTTGGGTTTGCGTCGTAGAACTGGTGGGGGCTGAGGAGGCGGAAGCGCCGCCGGTCGGCCCCGTGATCGAGGTGCTGGATTGCAGTTCGGCAGATTGGAAGCGCGGTGCGATGGCCCCTGCCTCGGTCGGGCCGCCCTCCCGGCGCTGGTCCAGAAGATCGCGCAGCAGGCGGGCCATATCCTCGGCGCGGCCATGACGCACGCGGTACACATAGGGGCGCGGCTCGCCGCTGGCGGGCTGATCCAGCCGTTCGATCCAGGCGCGGGCTTCGCGCAACTGGTCGGGGCTTTGGGCGACGGCGATCACCGCCCCCAGCCGATCAATCGGCACGAAACGCAGACTGGTGCCGCTCTGGCCCTGGGGGGTTCGGAACGTCGCCTCCAGGTCGCGCACCAGATCGGCGGGTTTGCTGTGCCGCGCTTCGACCATGACGAAGGAGGTGGCGGCGAGCCACTCCACGTCGAAAATATCCACTGTGCGCGCCAACCGCTCCACGGCCTCGGGCGAGCCTTCGACGATCACGGCATTGCGCGCCGAATCGACCCCCAACACCGCCCCGCCATCGGCAAAACCCGCCAGCGTTTGCATCAATCCATCCGCCGACACATAGCGCAGCGGAATAACGCGAACGGTCGCCCCGCCCGGCTCCGCCTGCCCGACGACAGCCCCGCCCATCCGCGCGGGCACGGGCGCGGGGAACGACCTGAAAACGCGCCATCGCTCCACACCAAGGCCCCGCCCTGCTGGGCGATCAAACCGCCGAGCAGTTGCACCACCCGCCCGCGCGGAACGGTGGAGGAAACGCTGATCCGCCCCTGCACGTCCGGCGCGACCGAATAGGGGAAGCCGAGCGTATCGCCAAGCACGACGGCGACCACGTCCTTAATCTCGGCATTCTCGAACGACAGGGCGATTTCGCCCGTTGGCGTTTGCACCGCAGGCGCGCCGCCCCGGGCACCGCTGCCGCCCAGGCGTTGCCGCGCCGGTATGGTTTCGACTTGGCGCGGCGGTTCGACCGTGGCGGATGCGGGGATTGGGAGGCTCGGGGCTTCGGCCGGTGCGGGCGGGGCTAACCACCGCTCCAGCCCCGCGAAAATTCCCGGCGTCGGCGCGGTCTTTTTATCGGCGCAAGCGCCAAGAACGAGAGGAAACGCCAGAAGGAAAATCGCCGGACGGCGGGGGAGCGAAAGCATGCGCAGAAACACAGACGTAAAAGGCCGGCGCAGACACTCCGCCCCAGCGGATCGCTCGTCTTAGCAAGATTAGATGACAGTTTAGAGACGCGTCGCCGGGCGCGCACCGCGCCTGCCGAATCGCCTCTAGTCACGCCGCGCCGCGCCGCCTATCTTGATGACGCTGTTAATCTATCTATATGTCAGAGAAATATCGAGGAGACGGGGCATGGGTCAGTTCGGCATGGGGCAGCCGGTTCGGCGGGTGGAAGATGCGCGGTTTTTAACCGGCGCGGGCCGCTATACCGATGATATTTCTCTGCCCAACCAAGCCTATGCCTTGGTGCTACGCTCGCCCTATGCCCATGCCACGATCCGCAGCATCGATGCGAGCGACGCGCTGGCGATTCCCGGCGCGCTGGCGGTTCTGACGAGCGCGGATGTCAAAGCGGCGGGTCTGAAGCCGCTTATGACGCCGATCAAGCTGAAAAATCGCGACGGGTCGGACATGGTGATGCTGCCGCGCCTGCTGCTGGCGGAAGGCAAAGTGCGCCATGTCGGCGATGGGGTGGCGCTCATTGTCGCCGAAAACCTCGATGCGGCGCGCGATATGCTGGATGCGGTGGTTGTTGAGTACGAGGATCACCCCGCCATTGTCGATACCGCCGGTGCCGTCGCCCCCGATGCCGCGCAGGTTTATGCGGAAGCGCCGGGGAATATCTGCTTCGATTGGGGCTCGGGCCAGCCGGACGCGGTAGAAGCCGCCTTCGCCAAGGCCGATAAAATCGCCCGCCTGCGCCTGATTAATAACCGGCTGATTTCGCACGCGATGGAGCCGCGCAACGCCATCGGCGATGTCGATGCCGAGGGGCGGTTGACGCTCTATACCAGCAGCCAGGGCGTGCATGATCTACAAGAGGTTTTTGCTGAAGAAGTGTTCGGGATTGGGCGGGATCGCTTGCGCGTCGTCACCCCCGATGTCGGCGGCGGGTTCGGCACCAAGATTTTCCCCTATCCCGAACAGGCGCTGGTGCTGCTGGCGGCACAAACGCTGAAGCGCCCGGTGAAATGGACCGGCGAACGCTCCGATTCCTCGCAAGCCGACGCCCACGGTCGCGATAATGTGACCGAAGCCGCGCTCGCCCTGGATGCGGAGGGGAAATTCCTCGCGCTGTCGGTCGATACTATCGCCAACCTCGGCGGCTATATCTCCCCCTATGGGCCGTTTATCCCGACGCTGGCGGGCACGATGATGCT
Source organism: Elstera litoralis (assembly GCF_000963705.1). Lineage (GTDB taxonomy): Bacteria > Pseudomonadota > Alphaproteobacteria > Elsterales > Elsteraceae > Elstera > Elstera litoralis. The sequence continues at coordinate 3,723 of NZ_LAJY01000319.1, forward strand.
GACCGGCGTTTATGCCATTCCCGCCGCCTCGGTGCGCGTGCGCGGCGTCTTCACCCATACCGCCCCGGTCGACGCCTATCGCGGCGCGGGCCGCCCGGAAGCCGCCTATGTGATCGAACGGATGGTCGAAGAAGCCGCGCGCATCACCGGCCTCTCATCCGCCGAAATCCGCCGCCGCAATTTCATTCCCGCGGCATCCATGCCATTCAAAACCGCGCTGGGGCAGACCTATGACAGCGGCGATTTCAATCAGACGCTCACCGAAGCCTTAACGCTCGCCGATGTCGCCGGGTTCGAAGCGCGGCTGGCGGAAGCGAAAGCGCGCGGCAAACTGCGCGGGCTCGGCCTGTCCTCCTATATCGAAGCCTGCGCGGGTGGCAGCCCCGAGGACGCGCGGCTGGAGATGGACGCGGCAGGTAAGGTAACGCTCTTCATCGGCACCCAATCGAACGGCCAGGGCCACGCCACCGCCTACGGGCAGTTGGCCGCCGACGGGCTAGGCATCGACATTGCCGATATTCACATGATCCAGGGTGATACCGACCGGGTCCGCACCGGCGGCGGCACGGGCGGGTCCCGCTCGGTGCCGGTCGGCGGCGTTGCGGTGACGAAGGCGGTCGATGCCCTGATCGAAAAAGGTAAGCGCATCGCCGCCCATCTGCTCGAAGCCGCCCCGGCGGACGTGGAGTTTGCCGATGGCAGCTTCACCATCGTCGGGACAGATCGCCGGGTTGGGCTGACGGAAGTCGCGGCGCAGGCGAAAGCGGGCAAGGTGCCGGACGGCGAAACGCCGGAACTCGACGGCGACGGGCGCTGGAAGCCGCCTGCCGCCACCTATCCGAACGGCACCCATGTGGTCGAATTGGAAATCGATCCCGATACCGGCGGGGTGACGCTGGACCGCTATGTGGTTGTCGATGATTTCGGCGCAGTGGTGAACCCGCTGATGCTGGCGGGCCAGGTTCACGGCGGTATCGCCCAGGGCGCGGGGCAGGCTTTGATTGAAGAAGCCGCCTATGATCCCGAGTCGGGCCAGCTTATCACCGGCTCCTTCATGGATTACGGCATGCCGCGCGCCGATTTGCTGCCGCAGATCGAGTTTCACCTGAAGAATGTTCCCTGCACCACCAACCCGCTCGGCATTAAGGGCGCGGGGGAAGCCGGGGCGATTGGGGCACCGCCTGCGGTTATCAATGGGCTGCTGAACGCGCTCAGCCCGCTCGGCATCACCCATATCGATATGCCCGCGACGCCCCATAAACTCTGGCAGGCAATCCAAGCCGCCCAAGTGCAGGCCGCCGCCGAATGATTGATTTGGAAACGGTGCGCGGGCTCATCCCCGGCCTGGAGCGGATTGTGACCGAGGCAGGGGCCGCGATCCTGCCGCTTTATGCCAATGGCTGCACGATGACGCGCAAGGGCGACGGCTCCCCTGTAACCGAGGCCGATCACGCGGCGGAAGCCGTGCTGCTGGCGGGGCTCGAAGCCCTGGCGCCGCATATCCCCATCGTCTCGGAAGAGCAAGTGGCGGCGGGTTTCTGCCCCGATTGTTCGGGCGGGCTGTGGTGGTGCGTCGATCCGCTCGACGGCACTAAGGAGTTCGTCAACCACACTGGCGAGTTTGCCGTCTCGGTCGGGCTGATTTCCGGCCTGTATCCGGTCCTAGGCGCGCTGCGCGTGCCCGTGCAGGGCATTACCTATTCCGGCGGCCTCGGCCTCGGCGCGTGGAAGCAGATCGGCGACGAGCGTCAGCCGATCCAGATGCGTGCCGCCCCCGCCGAGGGGCTCGTCGCCATGATCTCCCGCTCCCACCGCGACGGGGCTGCTGCCGATGTTGCGCTGGCCGAACATGGGGTGACGAAACAGGTAAGCTGCGGCAGCGCTTGGAAATTCGGCCTACTCGCCGAGGGCGCGGCGGATATCATGATCCGCTATGGCCGTACCTGCGAGTGGGACACGGCGGGCGGACAAGCGATCATCGAAGGCGCGGGCGGCCGCGTGACGGATCTCACCGGCGCGCGCCTCGCGTATGGCAAGCCGGAGTTCGGCAATAGCGCGTTTCAGGTTTTGGCGGGGTAGACCGACCCCGCCAAGGCCGCAATCTCCTGCGCCGCCACACCAGAGGGCTCGAACTCCGAAATCCCCAATCCCGCTGCGAGCGAGGCCGCCAGCGCGGTACGATTACCGATGCGAAAGGCCGACAGCGGCAGGCCTTGGCGCTGGGCTTCGTCGGCCACCTCCTGCGCGGCCTTTCCGCGTGGCGGCACCCGGTTGAGCACCAGATGGGCCGGGCGCTTTTCCTCGGCGGCGAGATCGAGCGTGGCTTTCGTCGCCCACAGATCGAGCACGCTCGGTTGCAGCGGGATGAGCACCTGATGGGCGGCACGCACCGCGATTCGCGCTTCGGTGGCCGCGTGCGGGGGGCTATCGATCAACACAATGTCATAGGTTTTGGCGAGGCGTTCCACCTCCCCCGCCGTGCGCCAGCCGGTGACGGGCAGCACGAAGGGCGCGGCCCGGCCTTGCTTCTCGCTGCGCAGCTTCGCCCATTGCGTCACCGAGCCCTGCGGGTCGATATCAGCGACAGCGACGCTAAGCCCCTGGCCGCTCCAGAAGGTCGCGAGATGGACGATGAGGGTGGTTTTCCCCGCGCCGCCCTTTTGCTGAGCAATGGTGATAATTTTAGCCGTCATACGAATATGATCCGCTCTATAATGCGGGCTGGCAAGGGCTGCGTGCGGTGCAACCGCGCAAGCCACGAAAAAACCGCTCATTCGCTTGACCCACGGGGGCGGGAGCGGCACGGTTGCCGCCATGCCCATTCTGTCCGCCACCGCTGCCACCATCGCCGAAGCCGCACGCCACCTCCGCGCCGGGGGGCTCGTCGCCTTTCCGACCGAAACCGTCTACGGGTTGGGGGCCGACGCCACGCAAGATAAGGCGGTGGCCGCGATTTATGAGCTGAAAAGCCGCCCGAGCTTCAACCCGCTCATCGCCCATGTGGCCGATTTGGAAACGGCGGAACGCTATGCGATTTTCGACACCCGTGCCCGCTACCTCGCCCGCCGCCTGTGGCCCGGCGCGCTAACGCTAGTGCTGCCGCGCAATCCCGCCGCGCCGATTTCCGATCTGGTCACGGCGGGCCTGCCAACGTTGGCGATCCGGGTG
>NZ_LAJY01000032.1 GCF_000963705.1 Elstera litoralis
CGCCCCGATACAACCGAAACCCGCCCCTGCTGCTGCGCCGAACGCCGCAACCCCCGGAGCCCCTGCAAAAGCGGGAGGCGGCTATGACGACCAGCAACGTAACTCGCTTGATGCATTCATCAAAAATAAGCAGTAAAGAGGCGCCTTGCCATTGGCCCGCCCCGCCCGGTCGGGTTTAGCCTAGTCTTTCGAAGGGGGTTTCCCGCATGCTCACCACGCATCCGTTTGACGACGATAAGCTGCGGGAGGAGTGCGGGGTCTTCGCCATTTACGGCACCCCGGATAGCGCCGCCCATACCGCCCTCGGCCTGCACGCGCTCCAGCATCGCGGCCAGGAAGCGGCGGGAATCGTCTGTTTCGACGGCAAGCAATTCAACGCCCATCGCGCTTTGGGTCATGTCGGTGAAACCTTCGCCCAGCCGGACGTGATTAACCGCCTGAAGGGCCATGCGGCCATCGGCCACACCCGCTACGCCACGACCGGCGACACGCTGCTGCGCAATGTGCAGCCGCTGTTTGCCGATCTTGCCATCGGCGGTTTCGCCATCGCCCATAACGGCAATCTCACCAATAATCAGGCCCTGCGCCGCCGCTTGGTCGAACGGGGTTCGCTGTTCCAATCGACCACCGATACCGAAGTCGTGGTCCATCTGATCGCAACGGCGCTCGCCACCGCCGTGGTCGACCGGCTGATCGATGCGCTGCGCCAGATTTCCGGCGCTTACTCCTTCGTCGGGCTGATGGACGATGGCATTGTCGGCGTGCGCGACCCCAACGGCGTGCGCCCGCTCGTGCTGGGCCGCTTGGGCGACGCCTATGTGATGGCGTCGGAAACCTGCGCGCTCGATATTCTCGGGGCCGACTTCATCCGTGACGTTGAGCCCGGCGAAATGGTGATCGTCACCCGCGACGGGCTGACCAGCCGCCACCCGTTCCCGAAAGCCAGCCGCCGCTTTTGCATTTTCGAGCATATCTATTTCGCGCGCCCCGATAGCATTGTGGAAGGCGAGAGCGTTTTATAACGCCCGCAAGCGCATCGGTGCCGAATTGGCGCGCGAAGCCGGGGTGGATGCCGATGTGATTATTCCGGTGCCGGATTCGGGTGTTCCCGCCGCGCTCGGCTACGCTACGGAAGCTGGAATTCCGTTCGAACTCGGCATCATCCGCAATCATTACGTTGGCCGCACCTTCATCGAGCCGACCGATCAGATCCGCCATTTGGGCGTGAAGCTGAAGCATAACGCCAACCGCGCCCATATTCAGGGCAAGCGCGTTATCCTTGTCGACGACAGCATCGTGCGCGGCACCACCTCGACCAAGATCGTGGAAATGGTCCGCGCCGCAGGCGCCAAGGAAGTGCATATGCGCATCGCCTCGCCGCCGACGACGTATAGCTGCTTCTATGGCGTCGATACCCCCCGGCGCGACAAGCTGCTGGCGAGCCAGATGGACGTTGAAGCGATGACCAAGTTCATCGGGGCCGACAGCCTCGCCTTCGTCTCCATCGACGGCATGTATCGGGCGATGAACCACCCGGAAGGCCGCGATAGCGACAATCCCGGCTTCTGCGACGCCTGCTTTACCGGCGATTACCCGATTCCGCTGACCGACTTCACCGACGGCACCAGCGACGACCGCGTGAGCGTGCTGGCGGAATAGATGGGCGACGGAAAACTAAGCCAGGGAAAACTGGGGGGGCGCATCGCGCTCATTACGGGTGCCTCGCGCGGTATTGGTGCTGCGGTCGCCAAGCTTTTCGCCGCCGAAGGGGCGCAAGTGGTTCTCGTGTCCCGCTCGGTCGGCGGGCTCGAAGAGGTGGATGACGCCATCCGCGCCACCGGCCACCCAGGGGCAACCCTGTTGCCGCTCGATCTCGCCGATGGCGCGAAGATCGATCAACTCGGCTATGCCCTAGCCGAGCGCTTCGGGCGGCTCGACGTGCTGGTGCTGAACGCGGGCATGCTCGGCGGCTTCTCGCCGGTCGGGCACCAGACGCCGAAGATTTTCGAAAAGCTGATGGCGGTGAATTTCGCCGCGCCCTGGCGCTTGATCCGCGCCTGCGATCCGCTGCTGCGGGCGTCGGACGCCGGGCGCATCATCGCCACCATCGGCGGTCCCGGCACGGCGACGCCTGAGCATTTCACCGGCCCCTATGCCGCCAGCAAAGCCGCCCTGCTCAGCCTGATGCAGACCTACGCCGTCGAAAACGCCAAGACGAAACTGCGCGTCAATTGCGTCGATCCCAGCACCGTCGCGACCCGCCTGCGCGCCGAAGGCTTTCCGGGGGAAGACGCTAGCGGCTTCACCACGCCCGACGGTATCGCGCCGCTGTACCTCGATCTCGCGACGGTGGAGTGTGAGCGCAACGGGACGGTTCTGCGGCTGCAGTAGCAGGCTGCYTTGCCCCTGCACCCCACTCAAGGGGCAGTCGCCCCTTGAGAATCCCATTTCCTTTAATCCTGTTGCGGCGTAGAAAACCCCGCCCAGTAAAAGGGATTATTAAGGGGCGACGCCCCTTAATCGGGGTTGTTTAGGGGCCGCGCCCCTAACCTTGCGCAGCAAAGAGTTTCCATGAACGTCGCCGATTTCGACTTCGACCTTCCAGGCCACCTCATCGCCGAACGCCCGATGGAACCGCGCGAGGGCGCGCGCTTGCTCTGCGTTGGGGAGGCTTTGGAAGATCGTATCATCGGCGACTTGCCCACGCTGTTCGGGCCGGGCGATGTGATCGTCTTCAATGATACCCGCGTCATTCCGGCGCGGCTGCACGGGGTGCGGGCGCGGCAAGAGGGCGGCGTGACGGTTCCGGTGGAACTGCTGCTGCACCAGCGCCAGGGCGACGGCAGTTGGACGGCGTTCGCCAAACCGGGCAAGCGGCTGAAGATCGGCGATACCATCCTCATCGGCGAGGTTCTGCGCGCGACGCTGCTAGAGAAGCGCGACAGCGGCGAAGTGCTGGTGCAGTTCGACCGCGCCGGGGCGGATCTGACGGCGGCGCTGGAGCAGGTCGGCGAAATGCCCCTGCCCCCCTATATCCGCCGCGCCCAGGATGCCCAGGACCGACACGATTATCAGACGATTTTCGCGACGAAAGACGGCGCGGTTGCGGCCCCGACGGCGGGACTGCACATCACGCCGCGCCTTTTAGAGGCGCTTAAAGCGCGCGGCGTTTTGACCGAAACGGTGACGCTGCATGTGGGCGCGGGCACGTTTCAGCCGGTGAAGGTGGACCGGATCGAAGACCATAAGATGCATTCGGAATGGGCCGAGCTTTCGCCAGAAACGGCGGCGCGGCTGAATGCGCACCGGGCGAGTGGCGGGCGCATCATCGCCTGTGGCACCACCTCCCTGCGCACGCTGGAAAGCGCGGTTGCGCCGGATCGCAGCTTTAGCGCGCTGGCGGGATCGACCGAGATTTTTCTCTATCCCGGCAAGCCGGTCTATTCGGTGGATCGGCTTTTGACGAATTTCCACCTGCCGCGCTCCACGCTGTTTATGCTGGTGTCGGCCTTTGCCGGGCAGGCGCGGATGCGTGCGGCCTATGACCATGCGATTGCTAGCGGCTATCGTTTTTTCTCGTATGGCGACGCCTGCCTTTTGGAGCGAGCATAATCATGACGCGGCTGCGGTTTGAGCTTCTGAACACCTCCGGACGCGGGCGGCGCGGGCGGATTTTTACCGCGCACGGCGTGGTCGAAACCCCCACCTTCATGCCGGTCGGCACCGCCGCCACCGTAAAAGCGATGACGGTGGACGCGGTGAAGGCGACCGGCGCGCAAATCGTGCTGGGCAATACCTATCACCTGATGCTGCGCCCGACTGCCGAGCGGATTGCCCGCCTCGGCGGCCTGCATAAGTTCATGAATTGGGAAGGCCCGATTCTCACCGATAGCGGCGGCTATCAGGTCATGTCCCTCACCGCCTTACGAAAAATGAGCGAAAACGGCGTGACCTTCCGCTCGCATCTGGACGGCAGCGCCCATACGCTCACCCCGGAACGCTCGACCGAAATCCAAAACCTGCTCGACGCTACGATCACGATGGCGTTCGACGAATGTACCCCCTACCCGGCAACGCACGAGGTGGCGAAGCAATCGATGGAACTGTCGATGCGCTGGGCCGAACGCTCACGCAAGGCCTTCGTCGCGCGCCCCGGCTATGGGCAGTTCGGGATTGTCCAGGGCTCCGTCTATCCCGATTTGCGCGCGCGCTCGATGGACGCGCTGATCCCGATGGATTTCGAAGGCTATGCCGTGGGCGGGCTCGCGGTTGGCGAAGGCCAGCCGATCATGTTCGCCGTGCTCGATCAAACCACGCCGCGCCTGCCGGTGGAGAAGCCGCGCTACCTGATGGGCGTCGGCAAGCCCGCCGATCTCGTTGGCGCGGTTCAGCGTGGCATCGATATGTTCGACTGCGTGCTGCCCACGCGCTCGGGTCGGACCGGTCAAGCTTTCACCCGGCGCGGCACAGTGAATATCCGCAACGCCCGCCACCAGGACGATCCGCGCCCGCTCGATCCCGATTGCACCTGCCCGGCCTGTTCCAGCTATTCGCGCGCCTATTTGCACCACCTCACCCGCGCCGGCGAGATTTTGGGGGCGATGCTGCTAACGTGGCATAATATCCATTATTATCAGGAGCTTATGGCTGGGATGCGCAAAGCTATCGAAGAGGATCGATTGGATAGCTTCGCAGCCGAGTTTCACCGGGAGCAAGCGGCGGGAGATTTAGCGCCCTGGCAATAGGATAATTTTCGCCATCCCCGCTTGAACGCCAGATTGCTCCGGCCCACCTGTGCCTAGTCTCAGGTCCGGGCGCGTTATCGGACCCTTAGACGACACCTGTCTTGTGCCATCGAAAGGGACCGTTATGAGCCTATTTTCCATGTTCAAAAGCGATAAGGGCGACCAGATGACCGCCCATAAGGCGTTCGCCATCGCGCTGCTTTACACAATGGCCGCCGATGGCGAGATGGACCCTGAAGAAGTAGGGCATCTGCTGTCCGTAATCGGCGGCGAGCGCGGCAAGGGCGGCAGCATTGGCGTTGGCGCGAATAATCAGGCGCTCTTGAATGCGGCGATGAAATATACCCGCACCCATAGCCACGAGCAGTTCCTGACCGAAGCCACCCCCGTACTGACCACGGCGCAGCGCCTGTGCATTCTGATGAACCTCGTCGATAGCGCGCTCGCCGATGGCGAAGCCGAACCCGAGGAGCGCGAATTCTTCGATAAGGTGCAGAAAGCCTTCGGTATTAGCGATGAAGATTTCCGCCCCTATTTCCAGGTTCTCATGATGAAGAACGACCGGGGCGTGTTCCTCGATCAAGACCACCCGATGAACCAGCCGGGCTTCTCGGTTACGCTGCCGGGTCAGGCGGCGTAAGGCCTTTCGGCGGCGGCCCCGCAAAGGCCGCCGCCTTTCTTGTCCCCTAAGCCGTCCGCACCGTGCTCAAAAACTGCTGCACGATCCCGTTCAGCGCCGAGGTTTCCGTTCCCAAGCCGTTGGAGGTATTGGCGACCTGCCCGGCGATACTGCCCGCTTGCGCCGAAGCCCCGGAGATACGGACGATATCGCCCGCCACTTGCCGCGCGCCCTGGGAGGCATATTCAACCGCACGCGCAATTTCATCCGTTGCCGTGCGCTGCTCTTCTGCCGCCGAGGCAATCGTCGTGATCGTCTGATTGATGCTGCCGATCACTTGGCCGATGCCTTGCATCGCCGTTGCCGCTTCCAGACTGACCGATTGAACCGCGCCGATTTGCGCCGAAATCTCCTCGGTCGCGCGGGCGGTTTGACTGGCGAGGCTTTTTACTTCGCTGGCAACCACGGCAAAGCCGCGCCCCGCGTCCCCCGCCCGCGCCGCTTCGATGGTGGCGTTGAGCGCGAGCAGATTGGTTTGCTCGGCAATATCTTGAATAAGCCGCACCACATCGCCGATCCGTTGGGCCGCTTGGCTGAGACTATGGACCGTGCTGTTCGTGCGCTGAACATCCTCGACCGCCCGCGTCGCTTGATCGGCGCAACTGACCAGATCCTGACTGATGCTGGCGATGGAGGCCGAAAGCTGCGCCGCCGCCGTTGCCGCCGTATCGACGTTCTGGGAGGCTTGCCCCGCCGCATTCTGGGCCGAGGCCGTATCGGCGTGGGTGTTTTTCGCCAAACGGTCCAACTCCGCCGACCCGGTTTTCAGCGTACTGGTCGCCTCCGTCACGGCATTGGCCACATGGCCGATTCCGCCTTCGAAACTGGCAATCGCCGCTTCGAGCTTCAGTTGCCGGGCGTGGAGCCGCACCGCATCGGCCTCCCGCTCAGTTTGCGCGCGCGCTACCCGTTCCGCCGTTTGCCGATAAGCTTCGACGGCGCGAACAATCGCGCCGATTTCGTCCGAGGCGATGAAGCCCAGCGGCGCGACGTGCTTGCCATCGGTGATATTATCGAGCGCGGTCGCGCATTGGGTAAGGGGCCGAGTGATCGACATGGAAATCAGGCGCGCGGCAAACAAAAGCCCGAGAATGGCCGTGAGAATCACTGCCGCAATTGCCCAATAGGCGAGAGAAATGAGCCGATCGGCTTCGGCGCGGGTTGCCGCCATTCCGTCCTTAATCCGATCTTCGACCTGATCTTGCTGCTCGGCCAGCGTATCGAAGGTTTTGATGAAATCCGGCAGTTGCGCGACGGCCTGGGCGCGGTCGCGCGGGGCCAAGGCCACCAGGGCTTCGGACTGGCGGATATAGGCTTCCAGCGGCCCGGTTACGGCGCGCAAGGTTTCCTTAAGCGCCCCATCGGCCCGCGCCTGATTGTCGGTTAGGGTTTTGCGGAAAGCCGCCGAATCGCTTTTCGCTTCGTCGGCGATGATGGCCGGATTGCCCGTTTTATCGCCACCAGCCGCCAGAATCGCTTCGAAGACATGGCCGCGCAGCGTATCGTGAATCATATCGCCATACTGGAAATCGCTGAGAATCTCGCCCTGGACCTGGACGGACCGCAGCAGCGTGGCGACTTCTCGGAAAAAATAGGCCGAGAGACCCGCCGCCATCACCATCAGACTGCCCGCGATCAGCACCAGAAAGAGAATTTTGCGTCTTAGACTGTGCAATTTTCGCATCACGGCCTCCCCGTTTCTTGGTTTTATTCCAGTAAGGCTCTCCATCGGGTCGGAAGCATCCCAAAAGCTGCACTCCCCTCCCAAACATCCCTTCTTGTTTATAGGGAAATATATTAAGGTATACTTAATTTATGCCCGTAAATTCCGACCCGAGAGATGAGCCCAGCCCGCAGCGGGAGCCAGCTTTGCGGCGCACACAGCGGTGCGGCGGTTGCCAGAGCGGCGCTCGACAGACCAGAATGATGCAATGCACACACCCGCCGAAACCCTCACCCACGCCGCCCGCCGCCTGAGCATCGCCTTGCTCAGTGGGCTGGCCCTGTTCACGATTCTGGCGGCGGTCTCGGGCCGAGGCGAGTTCGGCATGATCGCGGCCTTCTGCCTTGTCCTCTACCTCGGCATGATCCTGCCTAGCCTGCACAAGCGCGAAGCGCCGCTGGTGGCGGTGGCGGGGCTATCGGTTTTGGCGGTGGTTGTGCTGCACCCCGTGCCCGGCCCGATTTTGTTGAGCGCGGCGGCGAAAGGCGCGAGTTTCGCCTCGCTGATCCTGGCGTTGGGTTTTCTGCAAGCCCCCGCCAGCCACTCCCACCTTGTTCACCGCTGCGGTGAGTTCCTCATCAATCAAGGCCCGAGCCGCCGCTACGCCGCGCTCACCGTCGGCGGGCATCTCTTCGGGATCGTGCTGAACCTCGGCGCGCTGTCGCTGCTCGGCGGCATGATGCACCGCTCGAACACGCTCACCCAGGCGGGCGGCGATCCGGCGATTGTGGCCTTGCGCTCGGAGCGTATGAGCATGGCGATGCTGCGCGGCTTCAGCACCTCGACGCTCTGGTCGCCGACGACGCTCACCGTCACCGTCTCGCTGACCCTGGTGCCCGATGGGCTGTGGTTGACCATTCTGCCGATCGGCCTCGTCATGGCCGCGCTGCTGCTGTTTTTCGGCTATCTTCAGGACCGTATCCAGCATCCGCCGCGCGCCCGCGCCGTCGCGCTCAGCTATCATACCGACCTGACATTGAAGGAGACGCTGTTTCCGCTCAGCCTGTTGGTCGTGGCGGTGCTGGGGCTCATCATTGCCGTCCGCCAAGTCAGCGGCTGGCCGCTGGGAACGGTGGTGATCCTCGTCGTGCCGCTGTTTTCGGTGGGGTGGATGTTCTGGCAGAATATCCGCCGCAATCTGCGCCTCGCCATCGGCATTACCCTGCGCCAAGTGGGCCGCCATGCCGCCGAACGCCTGCCGAAAAGCCGCTATGAGGTCGTCTCGCTCTCCTGCGGCGGCATCGTTGGCGGTTGCGTTGCCGCGCTTATTCCGCCGGGAGCCCTGGGCGATCTGCTGCATTATCTCGGCCTGCCGCCGGTGGCCCTGCTGCTGGCGATCTTTTGGGTCGTCGTCATCGGCGCACAAGTCAGCATCAACCCGATTATCACGGTGCCGCTGCTGGGCGCGGCGATGATGCAGATGCACCCGATGCCGGTTTCGACCCTTGCGCTGCTGCTAACGCTGGTGACGAGCTGGACGATGTTCACCCTGCTCTCGCCCTTTTCGGCCTCGGCCCTCATCCTCGGCAATCTTGCCGAGGTGTCGCCGCGTACGATTGTGCATAAGTGGAATGGGGCTTATGCGCTTTTTGCCGCGTTTTTATTCCATGCGCTGATTATCACCGTCGAGTTGCTCACTGCGCCTGTGCTATGACGGCACCGCTATGCTGGATATTACCAATCTCACCTATCGTATCGCCGGGCGTGTTCTGCTGGACAATGCCTCTGTTCGTATCTCCGAAGGCCACCGCATCGGCTTGATCGGCCGCAATGGCACGGGCAAATCGACGCTGTTCAAGCTGATTACCGGCGAGATCGAGCCTGATGCCGGCAGCGTTTCGTTGCCGCGCGGCCTGCGCCTCGGCGTCGTCGCCCAGGAAGTGCGTGGCGATGAGGGCACCCCGCTCGACTATGTGCTTGCTGCCGATACCGAGCGCGCCGCCCTGCTGGCCGAAGCCGACACCACCACCGACGGCCACCGCCAAGCCGATATTCAAACCCGGCTGCTGGATATCGACGCCTACACCGCTCCGGCGCGCGCTGCGATTATTCTGAACGGCTTGGGGTTCGATGCCGAGGCGCAGAACCGCCCGCTCTCGGCCTTCTCCGGCGGCTGGCGCATGCGCGCGGCGCTCGCAGCCGCGCTGTTTTCCGAGCCCGACCTGTTGCTGCTGGACGAACCGACGAACCATCTGGATCTGGAAGCGGCGCTGTGGCTGGAAGGCTTCCTCAAATCCTGGCCGAAGACGCTTATTCTCATCAGCCATGACCGCGATTTCTTGAATATCGTCGTCACCGGCATCGTCCATCTAGAGCGCCTGGGCCTCTTCGCCTATTCGGGCACCTACGATAGTTTCGAGAAGCAGCGCAACGAGCGCCTCGCCCAGACGGAAGCGGCGATTGCCAAACAGGCCGCCGTGCGCGCCCATCTGCAATCCTTCATCGACCGCTTCAAAGCGAAGGCGAGCAAGGCCAAGCAAGCACAAAGCCGCGTGAAGGCCCTGTCGCGCATGGAGCCGCTCGAAGCCATCAACCGCGACCCGGAAGTGCGCTTCAACTTCCCCGACCCGGATGAACTCGCGCCGCCGATGATCCTGCTCGACAATGCCTCAGTCGGGTATGACGATAAGATCGTCCTGCGCAATATCGGCCTCCGGCTCGACCCCGACGACCGCATCGCCCTGCTGGGGGCCAATGGCAACGGTAAAACCACGCTGGCAAAACTGATCGCCGGGCGGCTGGACGTGACCGATGGCGAGCGCGTTGCCCCGAACCGCTTGCGCGTCGGCTATTTCGCCCAGCATCAGGTCGATGAACTCAATCTTACCGAAACGCCGATCATGGCGATGACGCGCGCGATGCCCGCTGGCACAAAGCCCGAAAAAGTCCGCGCCGCGCTGGGGGCCTTCGGTTTTGGCGGCGAGAAGGCGCAAACCAAAATCGGCGCGCTCTCCGGGGGCGAAAAGGCCCGGCTGACGCTGGCGCTGATTACCTATGACGCGCCGCATCTCCTCATCCTCGACGAACCGACCAACCATCTTGATATTGAAGCCCGTACCGCCCTCGTGGAAGCGCTAACGCTCTATAGCGGCGCGGTGATTCTCGTGTCCCATGATCGGCGCATGGTGGAAATGGTGGCGGACCGGCTGTGGCTGGTCGCCCACGGCACCGCCACCCCATTCGAAGGCGATATGGACGAATATCAAAAGCTCATCCTATCGGGCTCGCTCACCGCCCCCGGCGGCAAGGGCGGGGCCAACTATGACCCGAACCTCTCCAAGGCCGAGCAGCGCAAAGCCAATGTCGAGCGCCGGGCGGCGGTCGCCCCGCTGAAAAAGGCCGTCACCGCCGCCGAACAAGCGATGGCGAAAATTGCCCTCGAAAAGGCCAAGATCGACGCGAAACTGACCGAGGGCGGCCTCTACGACGGGCCGAAGGAAAAGCTCAACGCTTTGCTCAAGCAACAGGGCGAGTTGGGCAATGCCTTGGCCGCCGCCGAAGCCGCGTGGCTGGAGGCCGTGGAAGCGCTCGACGCGGCCCAGGCTGCCTAGTCTCGATGAACTACCGCCACGCCTATCACGCCGGTAATTTCGCCGATGTGTTCAAACACGCGGCCCTTGCCCTGCTGCTTCAGCATTTGCGCAAGAAGGATAAGGGCTTCTGCGTGATCGATACGCACGCGGGCATCGGGCGCTACGATCTCGCCGGGCCGGAAGCCAGTAAAACCCTAGAATGGCAGGAGGGCGTTGCCGCCGTGATGGCCGCGCCAGAAGCACCGATCCTCGCGCCCTGGCGGGAGGTGATCGCCGATCTCAACCCGGAGGGCGGCTACCGCTTCTATCCCGGCTCGCCCCTCGTCGCGCGCTATTTCCAGCGCCCGCAAGACCGGCTGGTAGTGGCCGAACTCCACCCGCAAGATCGGCGCGCGCTAGCCAATCTGTTCGAGGGCGACAAGCAGATCCTGGTTCGCCCCGCCGATGGCTATGCCACGCTCATCAAGCAGATCCCCCCGTTCGAGCGGCGCGGCGTCGCTCTGATCGATCCGCCCTTCGAGCGCGTCGATGAGTGGGAAGTCTTGATCGAGGTCATCGCCGAGGCCCACGCCAAATGGGCGACGGGCACCTATGTGATCTGGTATCCGGTGAAAGACCTTACCGAAGTCGCGCGGTTTCACGATGTGTTGGCGAGCCTCGCCATTCCGAAAACTCTGATTGCGGAATTCCACATCCGCCCGCCCGCACCCGATACGTTTTTTGGCTGTGGTCTTGCCGTCATCAACCCGCCCTGGCAGTGGGATGAAGAATTACAGACCCTCGGCGACGCCTCGCACTCGCCCTCAACCGGCCTGAGGCGCGGACGATTGTGGAATGGCTGGTGCCGGAAGTCGCTTAAGCGTGGGGCAGATAGCACGCCAAATCCGCTCGTGTCGTTCACTTGGGCCGTGGTCATTGCGCCGCCCCCCACGGATTGATGACGTTCAGCCCGGCCGCCTCAAAAGGGCTGGTGTCGCGGGTTGCGACAGTGAACCCGTTCGCGAGGGCGACGGCGGCAATGAAGGCATCGGCCGTTTCGATCGACAAGCCAGCCGCGCGGGACTTGGCCAGTAGCTCGGCATATGCCTTCGTGCACCCCATATCGAACGCCAGCACCCGATTGGCGAACATCGGCAGCAGGCGTTTTTCCAGGATTTCATCCAGGCTGGCCCGGCGTTTTTCCGGAGGGCATCAGCGCAATACCCGCACGCAGTTCGGCGACCGTAATCGCGGATAGGTAGAGCGTTTCCAGCGCTTGTGCATCGAACCAATCAAGCACGCCGGCGTTGGGGGCTTGGCGCTGCGGTTCCGAGATCACGTTTGTATCGAGCAGGATCATTCGAAACTCGCCGCACGCGCTGAAGACTTGATGCGCGCCCTCTCAAACAGGGCGTGTTCTTCATCGGTCAGGCCGCCCGCCTCGCGGGCGATGGAGGCCAGGAACGAGCCAAGTTTTACGCGGCCCTCAGGCCTCACAGCCCGCTCCAAGATGTCGCGGATTTCAGCCTCGGTGCTGCGACCGTGCTGGGCGGCTTGGACTCGAATGGCCCGATGCACCTCATCGGGCAGATTTCTGACATTAACATTCGCCATTTGGTATCTTTCCGAAAAACGCTCCCAGTGACACCATTTCGTATAAATGATACCGCTGCGCAAGCGTTTTCGTTAGGAGGCCGTTCCACCCTGCGCCCATCAAGAACATTCACGCGTTGCGCAACAGCGGCTCCAAGGCCCGACCGATGGCGAGAATGCGCCGATCCTGCATCGGCGCGCCGACCAAACTCACCCCGACGGGCGGCTCGCCGGGACGGTGACACGGCAGCGTCAGCGCGCAGCCATCGGCCAGATTAACGATGGAGGGGTTGCGCAGCGCCATCAGGTTCAGGCGGGTGTAATCCTCGTCACTCTCAACCTCGGTGAATAGCGGCGCGACAATCGGCACGGTCGGCATAATCATCGCGTCATAAGGCGCGAGGGCTGCCGTCATCGCGTCGACGAAGGCGGCGCGCAGGCTGAGCGCTTCGATATAATCGACCGCCGTCAGCGTCGCCGCCTTCTCGATGCGGGAGCGGACGCGCGGATCATAATCATCGCCGCGCCGGGCCAACAAATCGCGGTGCCAGGCATAAGCTTCGGGGGCGGAGAAGCCGCCGCGCGCACCAATCGCCTGAAGATCGTTCAGCAGCGGCAAGCTGGCTTCGACAATGCGCGCCCCGGCGGCCGCCAGCAGCGACAAGGTGCGTTCGTAGATCGTCGCAACCGTTGCATCCATCCCGTCCAGAACCATCGTACTGGGGGCCAGCAACCGCAGACCATGAACATTGAAAGCCACGGGCAGCAGCGCATTGGGCTCACCCGCCAGAACGGCATCGGCCTGGGCGCAGAGATCGACGGTTTTGGCGATTGGTCCGATGGAATCGAGCGTGGTCGACAGCGGCAGGGTTCCGGTTAAGGGCACGCGCCGCGCGGTTGGCTTAAAACCGACCAAGCCACAGAAGGCCGCCGGAATCCGCACCGAGCCGCCCGTATCGGAGCCAATCGCCACATGGGCCATGCCGTCGCTGACCGAAACCGCCGCGCCGGAACTGGAGCCGCCCGGAATCCGCCCGCTCGCCTCCAGCCCCAACTCGCGCCCATAGGGATTGCGCGGCGTGCCGTAATG
>NZ_LAJY01000320.1 GCF_000963705.1 Elstera litoralis
CACCTCGCCGAAGCCCACGCCAGCGTGCGCAAGATCACCCATATCACCATCGTCGGGCGGGATTTGGCAAAAGCGCAGCAAACCGCCGCCAGCCTGCACGGGCTCGCCGCGACGGTCGATGCCACCACCGATGTCGCCGCCGCCGTGCGCAGTGCCCATATCGTCTCCTGCGCCACTCTGGCCCAGGAGCCCGTGATCCACGCGCGTGGCTCGCCCCCGGCACCCACGTCGATCTCGTCGGCGGCTTCACCCCGACCATGCGCGAGGCCGATGACGCCGCCATTACCCGCGCCGAACTCTATTGCGATACCCGCGCGGGCGCGCTCCACGAAGCGGGCGATCTCTGCCAACCCCTACGCGCCGGGCTGATTGCCGAAGACAGCATTCGCGGCGATCTGTTCGATCTGGTGCGCGGCACCGCCCGCCTGCGCTCCAGCCCCGAAGCGATCACCCTGTTCAAATCGGTCGGCACCGCGATTGAAGATCTGGCGGCGGCGGAACTGGCCGTCGAGTAAAGGTCGAGGGCGCTGCCCCCGAGCCCCCGCCTAAGGGGCTTCGGCCCCTTAGGAAACCAGGTTTTCTGGGGCTACTCGGGTTTCATTTTAAATAATTGGGATTACCAAGGGCAAGCCCCTTGGTTGGGGTTGTTAGGGGCAAAGCCCCTAACCCTTTAATCCAACTGCACCAAAATCGCCTTCAGATAGGCCGATTCCGGCAAGAACGGGTGCACCGGATGATCCGGCCCCGCGCCCGCTTGACGGAGAATGCGGCCCGTGCGCCCGGCTTTGGCGAGGCCGGCGCGCAGCTCATTGGTGAAGGCTTCGGCATCGACCGCGTGGGAGCAGGAGGCGGCGAGCAGGAAGCCGCCGGGGGTGACGACCGAGGCGGCGGAGCGGATCATCTTGCGATAGCCGCGCAGGCCCGCGTTGAGGTCTTTTTTCGATTTCACGAAAGCGGGTGGATCGGCGATGACGAGGCCGAAGCGCTCCTTATCGGTGAAAAGCTGATCCATCACGAACACGCCGTCGCCCTGCATGGCGCTGACATTGGCGACGCCGTTGAGTTCGGCGGCGGCAAGGCCGCGATCCAGCGCCGGGCGGGAGCGGTCGACCAGCACGACTTCCGTCGCGCCCGCGAGGCCCGCTTGCACGCCGAAGCCGCCCGCGTAAGTATAAACATCGAGCACGCGCACGCCTTTGGCCAGATGGGCGGCGGCGGCGCGATTGTCGCGTTGATCGTAGAACCAGCCGGTCTTTTGGCCGTCGAGCACATCGACGAGGAAGCGCCCGCCGTTTTCGAGAATCTCGATGGGCTTGGTTAGATCAAGGTCCGGATCGGCCAGGGCGATTTCGGTGCCAAGCTCCAAACCTTCGAGCGTGCGCGAGGAACTATCGTTGCGCAGCACGATAGCGCGCGGCTGCAACACTTCCTGCAAGGCCACCAGCAGGGGCGCGCGCAGGGCTTCCATCATCGCCGTATTGAGCTGCACTGCCAGAACATCGCCGTAGCGATCGACCACCAACCCCGGAAACCCATCGGCTTCGGCGTGGATCAACCGATAATGGGGCGTGGGGAAGAAGCGCTGGCGCAGCTCCAACGCCCGGCGCAGGCGGGTGGCGAGCAAGCCGGTATCGATGACGACGCGCGGGTCGTGCGCCATCAGCCGGGCGGCGATCAGCGTGTGCGGATTGAAGCCGAAGATACCGAGATTGGTTCCCCCGGCATCCAGCACGCGCACCAATTGGCCGGGCGGCAGGGCTTTGGCGGCGGGGGTCATCTGGATTTCGTTGGAGTAAATCCAGGGATGACCATTGCGCACGCGGCGATCGCGGCCTTCCTGCAAGCGCAGGACGGGGAGTTCGATGGGGTGGGTCATCCGCGACGCTGCGCGGCGAGCGGCTGCGCGAACTGCGGCTCAACGTCCCACGGGAAGTAGATCCAGGTGTCCTGACTCACTTCGGTAATATAGGTATCGACCATCGGTTTCCCTGCGGGTTTGGCGTAAACGGTGGCGAAATGGGCTTTCGGCAGCAGTTCGCGCACGGCTTTGGCGGTATAGCCCGTATCGACCAGATCATCGATAATCAGCCAGCCGTCGCCATCGCCGGGGTTGACGATATTCTTCAGAATGCGAATCTCGCCGCGCGCATGATCGTCGGAATAGCTTTTGATGCAGATCGTATCGACGACGCGCAAATCGAGTTCCCGCGCGATAATCGCCGCCGGAACCAGCCCGCCGCGCGCAATGGCGATGATGCCGTGCCAGGAGCGGCCTTCGATCAAGCGCCAAGCCAGCGCCTTGGCGTTACGGTGCAATTCTTCCCAAGAAACCGGGAAGGTTTTGGGGGACGGATTGGAATCGGCCATCGCGGGCGGGCTCCCTTAGGCGTGACGATCAAAAAGAAGCCGCCTGTGTAGCCGATCCCATGCCCGCCGACAATGATTTGGAGCGGGATACTGCCCCGCCCCGCTCAACTATCCAAACCAGGGTCTTGCAGCAAGCGGCACCCGGCAATGCGCCAGCCGCCATCCTTCTGGCGTTCCATGAAGTAGATGGCGAGCACCGAAGCGCCCTTGCTGTCGGTCAGATGCACCATCTGCACCGGCGTGCCGTCCGAGGATTTCAGCGCGCCGAACCAGACCGAGCCGGGCCGGTAGACGGGCGCATAGGCTTCGCGCACCAGGGCCAAGAAACGGCTGGGCGAGCCGAATTGCGTTTGCAGGCTGGGGGTGGCGAAGCCGAAGGCCGCAGGCGCATCGTCACGCGCGAAGGCATCCATCTGGGCTTGGATCACGCCGCGAATCGCGGTGCGGTCGGCATCACTGAAAGTCTGGGCGTGCAGCGAACCCGCAAAACTCAGGCTTAACAGCACGAGCAATAAGGAAAAACGGGATTTTAGCGCCGAGAAGACCATGACCGCCTCCTCATGAGGGGATAGGACTCATGAGGATAGCGCGTTTTCAGGCTTCTTCCATTGGGAAGACGAGTTACCGAACGAAAAGCTGAACTTCGTTGGCGTCCACGGTCGGCGAATTGCTCGACGATAGCGCGAGCCGGTTCGGCGGCAGGCCCATATCGGTGAGCGAGCGCATCACCTGTTCGGCGCTGCGCCGGGCTTGGTTCGCCGCCAAGGCCGCTGGCCCGGCCCCGCCGCGCGTCGGGCTGACGGCAACGAGATCGAAGCTCACGTCCGGGCGGCGTTCGAGCGCCTGGGAGACGGCATTATACAGGGCTTGTTCGTAGACCACATTCGGGCGGTCGAAGCGGATCACCACCAGCGGGCGGCGACCGTCGGGGCGCACAACCCCGGCAGCATTGCTAAGGCCCGAGGCGTCGCCGCCGGAACGGCCGATCCGAGACCCGCCTGCTGCACGCGGCCCGAGAGCGCGCCACCAATCGGCTGGCCATTCTTCACCGCGACCGACAGGGCCGTGAGATTGCGGCGTTCGTTGCCGATATAGGTGCTCTGGCGCGCCACATCGTCGGAAATATCCGACAGCATGCGATCAATCGCCACTTGCGCGCGGTTGGAATCGTCGAGCAGTTTCGCCAAAGCCTGATGATCTTCATCCAGCGCGCCGGAAATGCCGAAGGCTGCCCGCGTGGCATCGACGATATAGGCCGCCAGCGCGGCATCGGCGGCAACGACGGTGGAGAGCTTGTTCAAGCGCCCCACATCCTCATTCAGCCGGTCCAGCGTGGTTTGCGCCTGGTCCCACTGCTGGGAAACAATCGGATTGCCCGGCGTCGTGCCGACCTGGAGCCGCGCATTCATCGCCGCGACCAGGGCATAATAGAGCTGGCCGTTTTCCATATTGCCGTTGCGGATCGACGCCAACAGGCTTTGACGATCGTCCAACTGGCCGGTCAGACGGGTTAAATCGGCGCGCAACTGCGCCGCCTTTTCCCCAACCGGCGTGGAGGCCGGAACCGCCACCGTGGGCGCGGGCGGCAAAGTCGCCGCAACCCGGTTGCTCGATTGCGCGGGAGCGGGTGCCGACGACACCGAAGAGCCGTTAAGGCTGCCGCAGCCCGAAACAGCGGTGAGAAGCGCGACGGAAAGCAGCGAGAAGGCTACTTTGCGGAACGGATGAGCGGCCATAAACACGGGCATGTGGTCGGAGCACCTTCCCCGGACAGATACAACGGCACCCCCTTACGACCCTGAACCGTTTCAATCGCAACCCTGCTACCAGGATTAGGGGCTTGAAACGGCACCAACTGGATAAACGGAAGGTACCTTAATGGGTCGGGATACTATCGGAAGGTTTTGCCCATTCCAAGCCCCCCTTGCACCGCACCGCACCGATTCCTTGCCCTTTCGGCGGATTTCCGCGCGGGATGGCCCCGCCGCGCCCCTTCTGTCAAACGATTGGCAGCGCCATTCATTTTTCCTCTTGCGCTGCCCGCACGCTCTCGCTAATTTCCGCCACCTCAACGGCGGGCGCCCGTAGCTCAACTGGATAGAGCACCAGACTACGAATCTGGGGGTTGGAGGTTCAAGTCCTTCCGGGCGCGCCATTTTCTTCTGAGACATCAGAAAATTTAGGCCGCAAGCCGTTTGAGAAAATTCATAAAAACAGACTGGTTTCGCCTACCCCCGCGTTTTGGGCGTCGGCCAGGATTAAACAGTCCATCCCGAGCGTGAATCCCGCAAATGGGGATTCACAATCCCCACAAAGCCTAATCGCCCGAGAAAATAATGCATGTCGTCGTCGCATGGGCGAGCAGACGGCCTTTGGCATCGGTGATCTTGGCTTCCGACGTGCCGATGCGCCGTCCCGCCGAGAGAATTTTACCTTCGATCGTGAGCAGGCCGGAATCGGGCAGGATGGCGCGAACGAAATTGGCCTTCACTTCCAGCGTCGTATAAGTCTGACCCGCCGCCAAAGTAGAATGGACTGTGCAGGCCAGCACCGTATCGAGCAACGTTAGGGCATAGCCCGCGTGGATGGTACCCATCGGGTTGAGAAAAGCCGCTTTCGGCGTGGAGGTGAAGACCACGCGCCCATGTTCCGCCACATCGGGATGCATGCCCATCACCTCGGCCATCGGCGGCATCGGCAGTTCGCCGCTTTTCATCCGGTGCAGAATTTCGAGACCGCTCAGCGTGATCGCATCGGCGGGCAGCGGGGCAAAAATCGGCTGGGTCATCGGGGGCGCTCGCAAAAACCTGTGTATGCAGCTATCATGACAGCGCCTTTCCGTTTCCGTCAAGAGCCGCGCCGCCGATGCCCGATCCGAATTACCGCAGCCTCAATGATTGCCTGATGCTTCACTTGCGCAAGGCCACCCGCCGCGTTACCGCGCGGTTCGATCGGGCGTTGCTGCCGCTGGGGCTGACGGCGACGCAGTTTGCGATTCTGGCTCATCTCGGATGGGCGCACGACCGGGGCAAGAGCTGGTCGGTGCAACGGCTTGCCGCCGCGCTGGCGATGGACCCGAGCAGCCTGACGCGGGCGTTGCAGCCTCTCCAGCGCCGAGGATTGCTCAGCCTGGACAGTGCGCCCCAGGATCGCCGGGCGAAACAGCCCGCGATTACCCCCGACGGGCGGGCGCTGTTCATCGAGGCCTGCGCGATCCGGGAGCAGGTTCATAGCGCGCTACTCGCCCAAATGGGGGCGGCGGAGGCGGCGGCGCTTGTCGGGCTGCTAAAACAGACGATGGAGGCTTAAAGCGCCTTGGTTTCCGGCGCGGGGGCAGGCGCGGGATCGGGCAGTTTCGGCAAACGGCCTTCGATGACGGTGACTTTCGTGCCGACATCGACCAGCTTGAACACGGCTTCGATATCTTTCGGCAACATGCGGAAACAGCCGGAGGAGGCGGCCCGGCCAATCGATTGCGGCTCGTTGGTGCCGTGAATGCGGTAATAGGTCCAGCCCAGATCGAGCGCATAAAGCCCCATCGGATTGCGCGGGCCGGGCGGAACCGAGGCCGGGAGTTTCGGGTCGCGCCGCCGCATTTCCGGCGTCGGCACCCAAGTTGGGTTGCGGCGTTTGCGCAGCACTTCGGTCGTGCCGAGGGGAATGAGATCGCGCGAGCGGCCTACCGCAATCGGAAAATTCTGCGCGCTGCCATCGGCCAACACTACGCGCAAGCGCCGTTCGGCGACGGAAATAAGAATGGCCCCAGCGGGGGGGCTCGGCTCTGCCGGAGGGGCCGCCGACGGGGGTGCCTGGGCACCGGC
>NZ_LAJY01000321.1 GCF_000963705.1 Elstera litoralis
AATTGGTTCTTAACACAATCAATGTATTTTCTTATAGCGAGCGCGAAATTTTGTACTAAGTTCAATCTCGTCTGGCTGGTGTTCATGTTTTCTGTCCAAATTGGGTTTATACGAATCACTAATTTTATAACCTTGGGGAAGAAATTCAATTTTTTTGTAGGAGTGATTTGATGCCTAATGAATCGCGTTCAAACCTTCTGGGTCGCCGACCAGCGTAGTCAAGAGAAAAGGCTCGGTTGCTCTGGGGGACCGACCTTCCCGGCGTCTTTCGCTGGCGCTCGGGGAGGTTCTACCTCGATCAGCGTTTCAGGTTGATGCACGTCTTCAAGCGCCGCGCCGGACAGCCAGGCCGAAGCGGCTTCCGCGTTTGCCAGAACAGCGGGCATAGCCTTCGGGTGAACCGGCAGCACAACCCCGGTGCTTTCAGTCGTGGCGAAGGCGAAGCGGAGCATTTCCTCCCCTTCGACCGAGTGAAAGACGCCCGCGAAGCAGAATAGTGCGCCGCCGGGCACTCCAAACCAGTGCGGCTGCCGCTGTTCGTCCCATTCGCAGAACCGCGATACGGGCACTAAGGCGCGGCGTTTTAGGGCAGGTCGCCAGAACGGGCTATTCAGGTTTCTGGCGTTGATGACAGGGTTTTTCCCGCCGACCGAGGGTGGGGGCGGGAAGCCCCAGCGCGCGCCGATAATCTCGCGGCCCTCGGCAGCAGCGATCAACACGGGCGCGATGTCGGTCGGCCTAATTGCCGATTCCTCCGCGTTCGGCACGAAGCGCCAATGCGCCACGGCTTCCAAAACGGCGGCACTTTTTGAACGGCGTTTTGATCGTGTAAAGGCTGCACATTTGCCGGTTCCCAGGCTTCACTTGAAGCGCCTTCTTACCGCATTTCGGCAGAAGCACGCACGCATCTCTAGCGCGTTAGATCCTGGGGGCGCGGCGTTGCAGCGGGTTCGCCCGCCTTCATCTTCGCCATGATCTGCTCGTAGGGCTCATCGCTGATCATCATGCCAAGCGTTGAGAGCTTAAGCGCGGTGCCTTTCGGCGTAGGGAGCATCCAGGCTACCCGCTCGGGCCGGATATAGACCATCTCCCCACGGCGAAACAGCGGCACCCATTCACCGCCAAGCCTTTGGCAGGTTTGATGCGGCTCGCCAACAACCTCGATACCCCGCAAACCGGACCCGCAAAGGTATGATTTTCGATAATCCTTAACGCGCACCGAAACGCGGCTCCCGCCGATAAGGCAAACGGCCTCGGTTCTTATTAAAATCCGCTCCCCACGCACGTTAAAAAACTCAGCGAACATGAGGGGGCACAGGGCGGGCCGGAATGCGTTCCAGAATCTCGCTACCGCTCAATAGACGGAACGACGCCGTGGGCATTTGCTCGGCGATTGCTGCAAGGCTGCCCACAGCGGCAGCGTGAACATCGGTTTCCAGCAGGACGGCAACGCCATTACCCTGCGCGTCAACCTGTTGAATTTGAAAGTGATAATCCCAAAAACTGCGCAGCCGCTTTACCATGTTCGCATTCCGCTACAGCGTGAACAAAAATAGAACATAAGCCGCGCATGAGGTTTTGGGAAGGGGGTGCCCTTGCAATCGGCGGGGGCAGTGTGCAGGGGGTTGTTTATCTTATGCCGCACACTTACCTTGGCATGCTGACTTTAAGAAAATACAAGGAGTAAGTATGGACGCTAAGCTATTGCAAACCATCGGGCAAATTGCTGGGCTTGGCGGGTTGGCCTTAGGGGTTGCCCTATTGTTGTTTCGCGATGTCATTCGGAAGAACATCTATCCGCGCCTAACGGCTGATGCGGCGGCGAAGCAGATGCGCCTAATTACTATCGCGGTTTGGTCGATCGCCCTGGTGGCGTTGCTACTGTGGGCGTCATCGGGCGGGAGTGGCGATACCCGGGCAATGTGCGGCACCGCCATTGGAGGCTCTGTGACAGGCTCGACGATAACAACAACGGCAACGGGCTGCAAATAGGGGGAGGAGATGGCGCGCTCGCGGTTTCATCCCCTCTGTAAAGCGCTGCTTGCCGGGCTTTTGCTCTCTGTGTCGGGGGCGTATGCTCAGCTTGGCGGCAATCGGACCGAAGCAAAAAACTGCGCCCAGGCCGTCGCCGGTTCAGTGACGAATAGCACGCTTACAACCATTTGCGGAATTTCCCCGGCGATTCTTGAGGCATTGGTTGAAGAGTTTAAGCAGGCTAGAGCCGACACCCAGGCGCTCACAGCATCGCTTGGAAATAATATTGCGTTGTTGCGTGAAAAACTTGACCTTTCGAACCAGCAAATCTTCGCCGCGTTCAAGATTCTTGGTGAGAAGAATGTTAAGCCCGAGGATGTTCAGGGCCGATTAATCGACGTGTTTCTAGAGGTCCAGCGCTTACGCAGCTTGGCCGAGTTGCAGCCCGGCGATAGTCCAAACGTGCTTCCGCTTCGCCAGAAAGCGAAAAAAATTCTGGGGTGAAGGTCGGTTCAACGAAATTGATCCGATCCTTACCGAGATTGAAGACCTGAAACTACAAAGCGCGGCGGCAACCCGTGCCCAGCGTGGCGATTTGGCGATGCTGCGCTTGCGCTACCGGGAGGCCGCAACGCATTTCGCAGCGGCGCGCCGCTTGGTGCCGGACGGCGCGATCGCGCAGCGGCGGGACTATTTGGAACGAGAGGCTGATGCACTTTATTCGCTGGGCAAACAAAGCAGTGACAACGGGGCACTGGCCGGAGCGATCGAAGGCTACCGCAGCCTCCTAAATTTATATTCACGCTCGGCGGAGCCGCATGCCTGGGCAGAGACAATGCATAATCTTGGCAATACGCTTCAGGCCCTCGGGGAGAGAGAGCATGGGACGGAGCGCCTAGACGAAGCCGTTGCTGCGTATCGGTTGGCGCTAGAAGAGCGAACCCGTGCCCGCGTGCCGCTTCACTGGGCGATGACCCAGAATAATCTCGGCATTGTGCTCATGTCCCTCGGAGAGCGGCAGAGCGGGACGGCACAGCTGGAAGAAGCGGTGGTGGTTTATCGGTTGGCGCTGGAAGAGTGGACACGTGCCCGCGAGCCGCTCGACTGGGCGATGACCCAGAATAATCTCGGCAATGCGCTCTGGTCCCTCGGACAGCGGCAGAGCGGGACGGCACAGCTGGAAGAAGCGGTGGTGGCTTATCGGTTGGCGCTGGAAGAGTGGACACGTGCTCGCGAGCCGCTCGACTGGGCGCTGACCCAGAATAATCTCGGCGCTGCGCTTTGGGTCCTTGGGGAGCGGGAGACCGGGACGGCGCGGCTGGAAGAGGCGGTAGTGGCCTTTCGATTGGCTTTAGAAGAGCGGACCCGGGCCCGCGTGCCGCGCTACTGGGCGATGACCCAGAACAATCTCGGTACTGTGCTCACTTCCCTCGGAGAGCGGGAGAGCGGGACGGCGCGGCTGGAAGAAGCAGTCTTGGCTTTTCGGTTGGCGCTGGAAGAGTGGACTCAGGCCGACGTGCCGCGCGATTGGGCAAAGACCCAGAATAATCTCGGCGCCGCGCTTCGGGCCCTTGGGGCGCGGGAGAGCGGGACGGCGCGGCTAGAGGAAGCAGTCTTGGCTTTTCGGTTGGCGCTGGAAGAGTGGACCCAGGCTCGTGCGCCGCTCGATTGGGCTAAGACCCAGAATAATCTTGGCATTGCGCTTCGGGCGCTTGGAGAGCGGGAGAGCGGGACGGCGCGGCTGGAAGAGGCGGTGGCAGCCTATCGGGCGGCGTTGGAAGAACAGCCTCGTGCCCGCGTGCCGCTCTACTGGGCGCAGATCCAGAACAATCTCGGCAATGCACTTCTTGCCCTTGGGGCTCGGGAGAGCGGGACGGCGAGGCTAAAAGAAGCCGTCGTGGCTTTTCGGCTGGCGCTGGAGGAGTGGACCCGTGCAAGTACTCCGCTTGACTGGGCGCTGACTCAGAATAATCTCGGCTCTGCGCTCACGTCCCTCGGAGAGCGAGAGAGCGGGACGGTGCTGTTGGAAGAGGCAGTGGTGGTCTTTCAGTTAGCACTAGAGATCTTATCACCGACGGATAGTGCTCACTACTGGGACATGGTAAACCGCAACCTTGCGCAAGTTAAAGCAGGAATTAAGCGCCGCCAACCTTAGGGCCGTTCATCGATGCTGCAACGCTACCGGATGCTATCCCCAGCACGGTGCAACTTTGGCAAGCTAGGCAGATTTCAACTGAAACGGCGCGCGCCTATCGGCTCTCCTATAAAAGCCAATATTTACAAGCGTTTATGAAAATCGCGGCGGGGGCAATGTCTGCCGCAGCATAGCGCAGGGAAAAGTGGGGCAGAATGTGGGGCGCGATTTTCACATCTCATATTTTCTTATATAAATCAAACACTTAGAAGAGAAGTTGGCGGAAGGGATGAGATTCGAACTCACGGTACGGTTTAACCCGTACAACGGTTTAGCAAACCGTTACATGATGCCATAAAACCCGCAGAAAGCCTTGATTTTTCCCCTAGTAAGCTATATTTTGGGTAAATCTTGGGTAAAAAGGGGTTTGGGTCTATGGCAAAAGTGAAGCATCCTGACGCGGGGGTTCCGCCTCCAGACACCTACGAAAGACCGCCTCAGTCGGAATGGGTTGGCCCGTGGCAATGCCGAGTCAGATGGCGTCGGAAGGGTATGCCTTCTGACTCAAAAGTCTGTGAGAACTGGGAAGAGGCTTGGGCGTGGTACGAATCTAAGCTGGCTGAATGGAAGCTCAGAGGGACGGTCTCGGATCGTCGGGAGATTGATAGATCGACGATATCCGAACTGATTGACCTTTATATGCAGTCGGGCCTTATCGATGAGAAGAAGGGGGCGAAGGAAGAGATTAACCGGCTGAAGCTGCTTCAACGGCAACCCTTCGCAAGCCTTATGCTGAATGCGTTCCGGCCTATGGATCTTCAAGCGTGGATCAA
>NZ_LAJY01000322.1 GCF_000963705.1 Elstera litoralis
GTTTTCGAGCACATCTCGCCCAAGAATATCTTCTTCCCAGTCATTGCTTTTCGAAGGGGCAACAAAGACTTTATCGATCGTATAGCCGGTCTTATTCGTTAGGCGAAAATCTTGCTTGGATTGCGCCTGCGCAATACCGGCACTGGCCAAGAAAGTTACGGCAACCGCAATAGAAACAAAACGCATGACATCCTCGCGACACTATTATGATAGGTGCCGCACTATACCGCATTTAAGACGATATAAAAATAGAATATGGCGATTTCCACTGCATTCAAGCGCTCATTTTCCGTCGCGGAATGGTAATTTTGAACCATTTATCCTGTTATTTTTCCTAGCAGCCTCATCTCGGTCTGAATTTTCTCTCCGAGGTCTCTAAGCCATCACCCCGAAAATCCACCCCTCTTCCCGCTGCACCGGCTCCCGCTCAGCGCCAGGAAGGCCCGGAAGGGTGAAATAGGGGGTGAGGTCGGTTTCTGCCGCCCAGGCGCAGAGCCCCGCCACTTGCCGCGCGTCCTTCACCAACCCGGCAGCGCCGAGATCGGGCCGTTCGGCGGGCACCGGCAGCCGCGAAGGGAAAATCTCGGTGAGGGTAATCTGGGCGTCGGGGACCGAAAACCCCGTCTCGAACGGCCAAATGCGGCAGTGCGGGGCAAGGCCGGGTTCGTGGCGTAGGCGGAAGAGGAAGGGAATCCCCATCAGGCTTTGCCCGCCGACACTGCCAGTGGTGAACAGCTTCCACGGCGAATGGGCTTTGCCAAGTTTTTCGGTAAGACGGGTTTCCGTGAGCCCCCAAGCCGGGTTCCACGGCGGGCGCTTCATTGTCAGGTCGGGCCGGGCCGCTTTTGCGGGACACGACCAGAAAGGGCCGGGCGGGGCACCGATGCGCCGGTTGAGGGCGGCGGCGACGCTGAAGCGGTTATTGCTATTGTCCGGCCCGTCCTGAATGGTCCGCGCCAGCAAGGCCCAGATCGCGGCCCAAGGCGGCCCGTCGAGTTGAAGCGCCTGGGCAAGGCCGCGCGGATAGGCGAAGGCGAAATCGAACCCCACCAGTACGCGCCGCCCAGCCTGGGCTTCCGCCGTCAGCAGCGTTACTAAATCGCCGTAGAGCGCGGTACGGGTCGGCGGGTTCCACAAGCGCGGCAACGCCTCGCCCCGGCGCAAGAGCGCCATCCACAGGCTATCCGCGCCGGTTTTCGGCACGGCGGCGGCGCTCCAGTCGATCATCACCAGCGTGTCGAACGCGCCCATTCTAGCCCCGCTGTTGCGCTACTGCCCACAAGGCATCCAGGTTCAGATGAGTTTCCAGGTGATCGGCCAACCCGTCCAGCACGGTTTCGATCTTGGCCTCAAATCCCGCCGAGGCGCGCCGCTCCGGGCGAAAGCGGGCGAGGAAAGCGGCGCGAAAGGCGTCGCTGGCGAAGAGCCCGTGCAGATAACCGCCGCCGACGCGGCCATCGCGGCTCTGTGCCCCATCCGGCCCATGCGGTAGTAACAGCAGCGGGCGCGCAGTATCCGGCCCCTCAGTGCGACCGATGTGGATTTCATAGCCCGTCACCGGAATTCCCTCCGGCGTCGTGCCTTGGACCGGACGCAGTATCTTATCGCCCGCCAGCGTGGTTTCGACATCCAGCAGCCCGAGCCCTGGCTGAGACCCCTGCACGCCCTCGACACCCGCCGGGTCATGCACCCAGCGCCCGAGCATCTGATAGCCCCCGCAAACGCCGAAGACCGCGCCGCCGTGGCGGTGGTGGCTCAGAATATCCAAATCCCAGCCCTGGGCGCGCAGAAACGCCAGATCGGCCAAAGTCGCTTTCGTGCCGGGCAGCAGGATCAAATCCACGTCGCGCGGGATCATCTGGCCCGGTGGAATAAACAGAATCTCCACATCCGCTTCGGCGCGCAACGGATCGAGATCGTCGAAATTGGCAATCCTGGAAAACATCGGCACGGCGATGCGCAACGGCCGGGATGAGGCGGTGGACGGGCGCTCCAGCACGACCGCGTCTTCGGCAGGCAGCAGGGCAACATCGCGAAACCAGGGCACGACACCAAAGCTCGGCCAGCCGGTGCGCGCTTCAATCGCGCGCAAGCCGCCGTCGAACAGGCGCACATCGCCGCGAAACTTATTGACGATGAAGCCTTTGATTTGGGCGGCATCCGCAGGCTCCAGCACGCTCTGCGTGCCGACCAGAGCCGCGATCACCCCGCCCCGATCGATATCGCCGACCAGGACTACCGGCACGCCTGCGCGCCGGGCGAACCCCATATTGGCGATGTCGCCCGCGCGCAGATTAATTTCCGCCGGGCTGCCCGCGCCTTCGATCAGCACCAGATCGGCCTCGGCTTCGAGGTGAGAGAAACTGTCCAAGACCGCGCCCAGCAGCCGGGCTTTCAGCGCCTGATACTCGGCGGCCTCGGCGGCGGCCAGCGCCTTGCCGTGGACGATGACCTGCGCGCGCCGGTCGGTTTCCGGCTTCAGCAAGACCGGGTTCATATGGACCGATGGGGCCACCTTCGCCGCGCGCGCCTGCAAGGCCTGCGCCCGGCCAATCTCGCCGCCGTCCGCCGTTACCGCCGCATTGTTCGACATATTCTGTGGCTTGAACGGGCGCACCGAAAGCCCGCGCCGGGTGAAGGCGCGGGCGAGGCCTGCGGTGAGCAGGGATTTCCCCACATCCGACCCGGTGCCTTGCAGCATCAGGGCCCGGGGGCGTTGCCGAGGCGGCATTATTCTTTGCTGTTGAGGGCGGCTTTCAGCGGGTTAGAGCCATAGTTTTCGAACTTGCGCTCCACCACAATCGCGCGCGTCGTCGAGCCGCTGCCGTAATAGGCATTATTCCACTCTTCGCGCGGCGACAGAACGCTGCCTTCGAGCGAGCCGCCGCCGAACAGCCCCGAGGTCTTGCTGTAGGTGTAAATATCCGCCGACATATTGGCCGTGGTCGAGGCTTCAACCCCCGCGCCCACCGGCCCGACCGCGACCGAGGCATCGGCGCCGAGCTTCATCGAATTATTCAGAATTTTGCGCAAACCGCCTTCATTCATGATGATGAGCATCACTTCCGACTGCTGCACGCCAATTTGCAAACCCAGCGAGCCGGAGCCCATGCCGAAGAACGCGGGCGACGACCAAGTGCCATCCGGCCCCTTGACCAGCAGCACGCCGTTGCCGCCTTCGCCGCCCAGGATGAACCCGGCTTTGAAGAGATTGGGGAAAACCATCACGCCATAGGCGCGCTTCAAGAGATTATTGATCGGTTTCCCGAGATTGGCATCGGAGCGCAGGCTATCGACGCTGATCTTCGCGCGGTCAACCAGTTCCTGTTGATCGTTGGCCAGCACCGGCTTGACGATCATCATCAGGCCAAGCATCACGCTCGCGGCCAGGGCAGTTATGCGGAACATCATTCTCTCCTTACACGTATCGCCTTCAAGGGGCTGCGCTTTTCTAGCCCGCTAATAAGACGATTGTAAGGCATCTCAAACGCCGCACGGCCAGACGCGGGGGCTATGACCGAAATATCCCCGCGTCCGTCCAGAGGTTTTACGGCGTGGTGAGTGTGATTTTCCGCCGACCCTCGACGCCGAGGGTTTGGAGGGTTTCGCCGAAATGGGCTTTCATCAGCGCGGCATGCCGCCCATTCTGGAGGAGCAGTTTCAGGCCAGAGTCGAGCGGCTTCGCGTAATCCTTGTTTTTCGGCGCGAGGTAAAAGCGGAAATCCCGCTCATAAACCAGCAATAGATTTTTTTCGATCACAAGTTCCGGGTTGGCCGCCGCTTCCGGCACGATTTCCGTCACGCCGCGCGAGAAATAATCGACTTTCCGATCCCCCGCCGCGACCATCTTATAAAGCGCCCGCCATTCGCCCGCCTGCTCATGGACGGGAAGTCCATTGGCCTTCCATACAGCCACGTCGAACCACCCTTGGCCGAAGCCCGCCACAAGGTTCGTGGCCTTAAGATCGGCCAAGGAGGTCACGGCCGCATATTTCGCCTGATCCGCCGCCCGAATCAGAAAGACGCGCTGGCCAATCAAACCGTTGGTCAAGGGGACATCAATGCCAACGTATTTTTGATCCCGTTCGGTCGATTGAACGAACCAATGAACATCCAAACCGCCGTCTTCCAGCATCGAACCGATGCGCGGTTGCGGAACATCGGCGCGTTTTTCAATCTCAACCGGCTTATTCCCCGCCGCCAAAGCTTCGCTCAGCAACGCATGATAGAAGGCATGCGTATTATCGGAGAATGAGACAAGCTTTAGCGTCTGAGCCGATGCGAAAGGGCTCGCAGCAAGCGCAGTGAGCAGGACAAGCGATTTTAGGAACTTCATACTCTTTCTCCTTATTTTTATAAAACTAACACCTACCGGCGACTTATAAATGAATAACAAA
>NZ_LAJY01000323.1 GCF_000963705.1 Elstera litoralis
RAAATTCTGTTGGCGAAGATCGCTCGGGCGATAGTTGGGCGTATCGGAATTCGCAATATTCTGGGACAGCACCTTATGCCGGTCGCCCAGATAATCCATGCGCTTTGCCATCAACTGCATCAGATTGGTTTTGCCGTCGCTCATCGTCTACCATCCTATCAGAAGCCTTAGGAACTTTGCCTCAGGCCAGGACCCGAAGCAAGCAAAGCCCACGCCAGCTTTCAGACTTAGGTTTATGCTTGGTCAAAGCGTTTGTCTACAGTATTTTAGCATTGAAAGCTGACTTACCGCATGAAGGATGTTCCGCGATGAGCGACTCCCAAGACCGCCCCTCGGAATCTTTTGCCGAGGGTAAAAAGCGCCGCCCAATCGCCGTGGCCCTCAATTATGAGAAGGGTGATCTGCCCAAGGTGGTGGCATCCGGGCGCGGCGCGATTGCCGAGAAGATTGTCGAAATCGCCTTCGCCAATGGCGTTAAGGTGCGCGAGGATCGCGACCTTGTGGAACTGCTCTCGGCGGTCGAATTAAATTGTCCAATCCCCGTCAATTGTTTCGAGGCAGTTGCGGAGATTCTAAGATACCTTTATCAAGCCAATGCGCGATTGGGTGGAATGCCCGTCGCGGAGTTTGATGAGGCCTCACCCGCCTCGCCGCATCATCGTTATTAAGCCGCCGCGTCGGGTAATTGGATAGAGAGAGACCGTGACCGAACCTCCCGCCCGTTCCCCAGCCCGCAAAGCGCCCGCGCCGCGCGGCCCCGCTCCCGATCCGACCGCGCTCATCGACGGTTTCAACCGGGTGATCCTGGCGTTGGAAGCCGCATTATCGACGCTGCACGAGGAAGGCTCCGTCGATCTTGCCGGGCTCGACGATGAAATCGAACGCCTCTGCATGGCGACGATGAAAATCACCGGCCCCGCCGCCGATCCCGTGTTGAAGCGGATGGGCGCGATGACCGATCTGCTGGAAAAACTCAGCACCCAACTCAGTGAGCGTATGGCCGAAGGCAGCGCGCACGAGCAGGTTGAAGCGCAAGCCAAGCACCGTTCGGCCATTTCGGCCTACCGCAAACCCGAACAGGGCGAGGGATGATATGGGTGCCGATGTGTTGAATGACGGCTACATTCGCTTTGTGGCCGGGCTGCTGGCGGTTCTGGCGATGATTGTCGTGGCGGTTTGGGTGGCAAAGCGCTTAGGGCTCGGCACCACGACCGGGTTTCGCGCCAAAGGCCGCCGTCTCTCGTTGGTCGAAGTCATGCCGCTCGATCAAAAGCGTAAGCTCGTGCTGGTGCGCCATGATGAAACCGATCACCTGATTTTGCTGGGTGCCACCCACGAAACATTGCTGTCCTCCGGCGCGGCCCCCCTTACAGCGGCCCTGGCCGCAACCGCCCCGGCCCCCGCTCCAGAGCGCGAGCCGGGCGATAAGGCCCGGAAGAACCCGTTTCTTGCCGCCGACCGGGAGGCCTAGCATGCGCCGCACTCAAGGCTCGACCTTCGCCATCGCCGCCAAATGGGGCGCGCTCTACGGTCTTGCGAGTTTTGTCGTCATGCTCGGGCTGCTGTGGACCGACCCGGCGATGGCCCAGGCCCTAACGCTGGACCTCGGCGAAGGCGGCGGCAGCACCACGGGCCGCATCATCCAAACGATGGCCATGCTGACGGTGCTCAGCCTCGCCCCGTCGATTCTAATGATGGTGACATCCTTCACCCGCATCGTCATCGTTCTCTCGCTGCTGCGCAACGCCATCGGTATGCCGCAGTCGCCGCCGAACTCGGTGATGGTGGCGCTGGCCGTGTTTCTGACCGGCTTCATCATGCAGCCCACCTTCGAGCGCGCCTATAATCAGGGGGTGCGCCCGCTGATGAACGAAGAAATCACTGAAGCCCAGGCGCTCGACCGGACGATAGAGCCCTTCCACGGCTTCATGATTCGCCATGTCCGCGAAAAAGACCTGCGGCTTTTCTTCGACCTCGCCCGGACCGAACCCACCGCGACCGCCGAACAAACGCCGCTGCGCGTCCTCATCCCGGCCTTTATGATTAGCGAGCTGCGCCGGGCGTTCGAAATCGGCTTCCTGCTGTTCATGCCCTTCCTCGTCATCGATATGGTCGTCGCCTCGATCCTGATGGCGATGGGGATGATGATGCTGCCGCCGGTGATTATTTCCCTCCCTTTCAAGCTGATTTTCTTCGTGCTGGTCGATGGCTGGTATCTGGTCGCGGGCAGTTTGGTGCGAAGTTTCGGGGAGTAGCGGGGCGCTGCCCTGCAATAAGCGCGTTTCCAAAGGGCCGCTGCCCTTTGGCAGGGGTGCGGGGACAGCGTCCCCGCCGCAATATTGCCTCCCGGACAATTCACATCTGGACAGCGGAGATCGGGCGCGCTTGGGTTAGGGGTGTTATTTCTGCCGTTGAGTCCCCGCTATGCCGCTCGCCCACTCCGCCCTTGCTTTGCTGATCGCCGCCGTTTGGGGCTTCAACTTCGTTACCATCAAGCTTGGGCTCGATGGCATGCCGCCACTGCTGTTCTGCGGGTTGCGTTTTGCCATTGCCGCCCTGCCGTTGCTGTTTTTGCGCGGTGGGCCGCCGGTGGCGTGGCGCTATGTGATCGGCATCGGGCTTGCGCTCGGCGTGGTGAAGTTCGGGCTGCTGTTTACCGCCATTAAGATCGGCATGGGCGCGGGGCTCGCCTCGCTGCTGATGCAGAGCCAAGTTTTCTTCACTATTTTGGCAGCGGCGGTGCTGCTTGGCGAGCGGGTGACGCCGGTCGCCTTGCTCGGAATGCTGATTTCGGCGGGCGGTCTTGCCTTGCTGGCGCTGGATCTGCCGCTGGGCACCAGCCTGATCGGCTTCGGCATGGTTATTCTGGCGGCGATGTGTTGGGCCGTGTCGAATATTCTCACTAAGAAATCGGGCAGCCGGGATGCGTTTCGGCTGATTTCCTGGGTCAGCCTGGTGCCGCCCCTGCCCTTATTCGCCCTGTCGCTGCTGATCGAAGGGCCGGAGGCGATTGTGACCTCCGTGACCCAGGCGACGCCCTTGACCGTGCTCTCGCTGCTCTATGTCGCCGGGCCGTCGACCATTCTCGCCTTCGCCGCCTGGAGTTGGCTGCTACAACGGCATTCAGCGGCGAAGGTAACGCCGTTTGCGCTGGCGGTGCCGATCTTCGGCCTGCTTTCCGCCGCGCTGTTCCTCGGCGAAAAGCTCGACGCGATGACGCTGTTCGCCTGTGGCCTCGTCTTTGCCGGGTTGGCGCTCGCCATCCTCGGCCCGAGCCTCAGACTGGCACGACCGCTCCGTCCCGCAGCGTAACCACCCGGTCCATTCGCCGCGCCAACTCTAGATTATGGGTGGCGATCAGCGCCGCGAGGCCGGTGGTGCGCACGAGCCGCATCAACTCGGTAAACACACCCTCCGCCGTCGTCGGGTCGAGATTGCCCGTCGGCTCGTCGGCCAGCAGCAGTTTCGGCTGATTGGCGATAGCGCGAACGATGGCGACGCGCTGCTGCTCCCCGCCCGACAGCTTGCCGGGGCGATGGCTGAGCCGATCTTTCAGGCCGACAATCGTCAGCAACTCCGTCGCCCGCACCGCCGCCGCCCGGCGCGAGACGCCCGCGATCATCTGCGGCAGCACGATATTTTCCAGCGCCGAAAACTCCGGCAAAAGCTGGTGAAACTGGTAAACGAAGCCGATGGTGCGGCGGCGCAGGGCCGTGCGCGCCGTATCGTTCAGCTTGGCGCTCGCCTGCCCATCGACCTCAATATCGCCGGCGGTTGGGCTGTCGAGCAGCCCCGCCATATGCAGTAGCGTCGATTTCCCCGCGCCGGAGGGGGCGATGAGCCCGACCATCTCCCCGGCATTCAGGGTGAAATTCACATTGCGCAACACGGTAAGCGCGCCGTAGGAACGCTCGACGCCGCGCAAGACCAGAACCGGCTTACTCATAGCGCAACGCCTCCACCGGGTTCAGCCGCGCCGCGCGCAAGGCCGGGTAAATTGTGGCGAGCAGGCTGAGGCTGAAGGCCATCGTGACCACCTGCAACACTTCCCCCACATCCATCTTGGCGGGCAGCCGCGACAGGAAATAGATTTCCGCCTGAAAGAGCTGCGTGCCGGTCAGGTTTTGCAGGAACTGGCGGATGCTTTCGATATTCTCGCAGAACAGCACGCCAATCAGCAGCCCCGCCCCCGTGCCGATAATGCCGATGCTCGCACCCGACAGCAGGAAGATGCGCAGGATCATGCCGCGCGTCGCCCCCATCGTTCGCAGCACCGCGATATCGCGGCCCTTATCCTTCACCATCATAATCATCGAGGAGATGATGTTGAAGGCCGCCACCAGAATGATGAGCGTGAGGATGAGGAACATTACATTGCGTTCCACCTGGATCGCATTGAAAAAGCTGGAGTTTGCCTGCTGCCAATCGACGGCGCGCACCCCCGGCGGCACAAGGCCGGAGAGCATATAGGTCATCACCGCCGCCTTGTTCGGATCGGTCAGCATAATCTCGATGCCCGACACCGCCTCCGGCAGCCGGAAAAAAATCTGCGCGGCGCTGAGCGGCGCATAAACATAGGTATTATCATACTCATACATGCCGACTTCGAA
Organism: Elstera litoralis; assembly: GCF_000963705.1. Classification (GTDB taxonomy): domain Bacteria; phylum Pseudomonadota; class Alphaproteobacteria; order Elsterales; family Elsteraceae; genus Elstera; species Elstera litoralis. The sequence continues at coordinate 4,611 of NZ_LAJY01000323.1, forward strand.
GACCCCGGCGATGCGGTAGGTCTTGATGCGCGGCACCGAGCCGAACGCGGTGCTTTCACCGCGCGGGGACAGCACGGTCAAACCGTCGCCGAGCTTCAGGCCCAGGCGATAGGCCATGCGGCTGCCGATCAGCACACCATCGTCGCCCATATCCTCGATACTGCCCTGGCGGACTGAATCGGCGATCAGGCGGCGCGCGCGCAGATCGTCCGGCGTCATCCCCCGCACCAGCGCGCCCCCGGCGACGCCATTGGCGCTGACCATCACCTGCCCTTCGACCATCGGGGCGGCGAAAACCACGCCGTCCATCGCCTTCAGGCGCGCGACCAGCGCATCGGCATCGGGAATCGCCTGCCGCCCGGCGCGCTGATGGTGATATGGCCGTTCAGCCCCAAAATCCGCCCCAGGAGTTCAGCGCGAAACCCGTTCATCACCGCCATCACGATAATGAGCGTCGCCACCCCCAGCGCGATTCCCAGCAGGGAGAACCACGCGATGACCGAAATGAACCCCTCCTGCCGCCGCGCCCGCAGGTAGCGAAAGGCCACAAGCCGTTCAAATGCCGAAAAGATCATTTTCTTCCCTAATCCGCTAAGGCTGAAGCCAGTTTTCGACCTGAAGCCCCGCAGAACAGCCATAACGAAGCTCCGCCGCCACGATAATGCTCGTGCAGATCGCGGCCTCACCGACCGCCCGAAGACGGTTTGCCGCAGGGCCTGATGGATTCTTAATCAGATCACTCAAGATATTCGTGTCGAGCAGATAGAGGGCCGTCAAAAGATGTCCTCGGGCGCACTCGGCGCATCGTCGATGCTGGCGATATCCTCGGCCAGCGGCTGCCAGCTTGCCAGAAGGCCGTTTGGGGGAATGGACTCGATAATCAGCCGCCCGCCTTCCCGCCGCATTAGCGCCGTATCGCCGGGCAACTCGAACTCCGCCGGAATACGAACGGCTTGATCGCGCTGATCGCGGAACAAGCGCACAGGCCGGGCATGTGACTCGAAGCCTTGGGTCATTCCACTTTCCCCCGCCTAGTACGCTAAACTGCTCAGCGCTGAGTTTAGCAGAAAGAAAGCCGCTCAATTCTGGCTTTTTTACGGGCGCGGCAGGGCTTTCTATAACCCTGCCGCCTAACCTCACGCCCCCAACCGCGCCAGCGCGTCCGCCACCGACAGCTCGTCCCGCTGGCCGGTGCGGCGGTTCTTGAGTTCAACGACGCCCTTTTCCAGCCCGCGCGGCCCGATGATGAGCTGCAAGGCAGGCCGATCAGGTCCATATCGGCGAATTTCACGCCCGCGCGTTCGTCGCGGTCGTCGTAGAGCACGTCGACGCCTTTGGCCGTGAGCGCGTCGTAAATTTCTATCGCCTTCGCGTCGGAAGCGGCATCGCCCGCCTTCATCGTGATAATGCCGACGTGATAGGGCGCAACGGCGTCCGGCCAAATGATCCCCGCCTCGTCGTGGCTCGCCTCAATGATCGCACCGAGCAAACGCGACACGCCGACGCCGTAGGAGCCCATATGCAGCGGCGCAACCGACCCGTCGGCTTGCGTGACGGTGGCGTTCATCGGCTTCGAATATTTTTCGCCGAAGTAGAAGATGTGGCCAACTTCAATCCCGCGCGCCGAATGCAGCCGTTCCGCCGGAACCGGGCAAGCCGCAGCATCGTGCTTTTCTTCGGTGGCGGCATAGAAACCCGTCGCCCAATCGACGAAGGATTGCAACTCTTCGGCGCTTTTCGGGGCCTTATCGAGCACATCCAGATCGAGCCAATCCTGATCGCAGAAGACCTGGCTTTCGCCCGTTTCGGCGAGAATGATGAACTCGTGCGACAGGTCGCCGCCGATGGGGCCGGTATCGGCCTTCATCGGAATCGCCTTCAGCCCCAACCGCGCATAGGTGCGCAGGTAGGCGAGGAACTGCTTATTATAGCTGATGCGGGCCGAAGCTTCGTCAATATCGAAGGAATAGGCATCCTTCATCAAAAACTCGCGGCCCCGCATCACGCCGAAGCGCGGGCGGACTTCGTCGCGGAACTTCCACTGAATATGATAGAGATTGAGCGGCAACTGCTTGTAAGAGCGAACGAAAGTGCGGACGATATCCGTCACCATTTCTTCGTTGGTGGGGCCAAAGAGAAGCTCGCGCTCGTGCCGGTCGGTGATGCGCAGCATCTCCTTACCGTAATCATCGTAGCGCCCGCTTTCGCGCCACAGGTCCGCCGATTGGATCGTCGGCATCAGCAGTTCCACCACGCCCGCGCGGTTTTGCTCCTCGCGCACAATGGCTTCCACCTTATTCAGCACGCGCAGGCCGAGCGGCAACCAGGCGTAAATCCCGGCGCTCTGCTGGCGGATCATGCCCGCACGCAGCATCAGCCGATGCGAGGCGATTTGCGCTTCAGCGGGATTTTCTTTTAAGGTGGGGAGGAAAAACTGGGACAAGCGCATGAAAGGTCTCGGACTTTATAGGGAACAGCCGGGCGCGACTTTAGGCGGCGCGGCGGCCCTTGTCCACGCCCATGCGGCCCCGCCCCTTAGCGGTAGCCCGCCGCGCGGCAGCGTTCGATCAGATCGTCATTGCCGCCAGTGAGGGGCCGCCCATTGAGCAGGGTCGAGCCCTCGGGCGTTATCTGAACGGTGCCGACCGTCGTCTCGCCCTGAAGCGGGCCGCGCAGGCGCCCGCCATAGGCGTTCGGATCGACATACAGCC
>NZ_LAJY01000324.1 GCF_000963705.1 Elstera litoralis
AACTTGCCGCTCCAATTCCTGTACGGCCTTGCTGACGGCGGGTTGCGAGATGCGCAGCACCTCCGCCGCACGGGACGTGGTGCCATTGGTCATCAGCGCGTGAAAAACTTCGATCTGCCGGAGGTTCATGGCATCCCCTTATAACCCAGTCGAATAGACCGCTCGATTCTGAGCATTAGACTGAATAGCACATTGTCTCCGATAGTTTTCGGAACGAAGGAGCTTTTTTATGAATGATGCAACCCAATGCGTGCTGACCCCAGACGTGAAGACCGAGGGTTTCGACAGTCTCAGCATTCCCACCTATCGCGGCTCGACCATCGTTTTCGCCGATGCGGAAGGCTATGAAACGCGGGGCGCGCGTGGGCATACGGGCTTCACCTACGGGCTTTACGGCACCCCGACGCATCGGGCGCTGGAGCAGAAATTGACGGCGTTGGAGCAGGGGGCCTGGACATTTTTGCTCCCCTCCGGTCAGGCCGCCAATGTGTTTGCTGTGCTGCCGTTTCTAAGCGCGGGCGACCATATTCTGATTGCCGATACGGCCTACCCGCCGATGCGTGATTTCGCCAATCAGGATTTGAAGGGTTTCGGCGTTGCGGTTGATTTCTACGATCCGACGTCAATCGACGATCTGCGCCGCCGCCTGACGCCGCGCACGAAGATCGTCTGGTGCGAGTCGCCGGGATCGACGACGATGGAAGTGCAGGATCTGCCGCAAATCGCCGAAATCGCCCATCGGGCGGGCGCGCTGGTCGGCTGCGACAATACCTGGGCGACGCCGCTGAACTTCAAACCGCTCGCTCACGGGGCCGATTTCGTTACCGAGGCGCTGACCAAATATGTGAGCGGCCATTCCGATTTGCTAATGGGCTCCATTACGGTGCGCGACGAAGCGCATATCACTCCGATCCGCAGTGTCTTGGGACGTTATGGCATCGGCGTTTCCCCGGACGATGTGACGTTGGTGTTGCGCGGCATCGAGACGCTGGGCGTGCGCATGGCCCATTCGGCGCAGGTTACGGCGGCCTTGTTGCCGCAGTTGGCGGCGAGCCCGCTCGTTCGGCAGATCCTCTATCCCTCGCTCCCCGACTCGCCGGGGTATGTGCTGTGGAAGCGTGATTTTCTGGGAGTAAGCGGGGTGTTCAGCCTCGTCTTCGTGCCGGAAGCGGTGCCGCACATCGCCCGTGCCCTCGATAGTCTGCGCATTTTCGCGATCGGGGCTTCTTGGGGCGGCACGCGCAGCCTGATTGCGCCGATGCCGGTCAAGCGCCACCGCACGGCCCAACCCTGGACCGGCGACGATCTTATTCTGCGCGTCAGCATTGGCCTTGAAGCCATCGGCGATCTTCAGGCCGATCTGGAACGTTTTCTGAACGTTCTTACCGCCGAAATCGGTGTCGCCGTGCGGGTCACGGCGTAACCCCGATTTCTCCCGAAAGCCCCGACGCAAGGGAACGGCGGGGCTTTTTCAATAACAAAACCAAAATGAACCGAGGCTTTACCCATGAAGACATCTATTTTTCTCACCAGTTTGGCCGCAACACTCGCGCTTGCCGCGCCCGTTCTCGGCAAAAGCACGCTCGAAACCGTCAAGGCGCGCGGCAAAGTGATTTGCGCTGCCAGTACCGGCACGGTCGGCTTCAGCGCCCCCGATGAAAAAGGCTATTGGCGCGGGCTCGATATCGAAACCTGCCGGGCCGTGGCCGCCGCTATCTTCGGCGATAGGGATAAGGCCGATTTCGTGCCCCTCAGCGGCCAGCAGCGCGTTCCTGCGCTTCAGACCGGCGAAATCGATATTCTGCCACGCACCTTTACCTGGACCCTGCAACGGGACGCCAACGGCCTCAACTTCACCACGCCGAACTATTATGAGTTCACTGGGGTGATGATGCCGAAAGCCTTGGGCGCGACCAAGGTTCAGGAAATGAAGGGCGCGACGGTCTGCGTGCAAACCGGCTCCACTACCGAAGTCGTGGTCGCCGATATGAACAACGAGCACCAGCTTGGTCTTAAAACCGTAGTGTTCGAAAGCACTGCCGCGCTGCGCCAAGCGTTTTTCTCCAGCCGTTGCGATGCGCTTATTACCGATGCTGCCGCCCTCGCCTCGATCCGCGCGACGGAAGCCAAGAACCCGGCCGACTATGTTATTTTTCCGGCCAATAATTATTGGGATGCCCTCACGCCTGCCGTCCGTCATGGCGACGACCAATGGCATGATATCGTCAATTGGTCGTTCCAGTCGCTGATTGCGGCAGAACTGCTGGGGATTACCCAGGCGAATATCGATAGTTTTGCCGAGAGCAAAAACCCGCGTATTCGCCGCTTTTTGGGGCTGGAGCCGGGTAATGGTAAGGCCTTGGGGCTCGACGACCGTTTTGCCTATACCATCGTCAAGCAATTGGGCAATTACGGCGAAATTTATGAGCGCAATCTCGGCAAAGACAGTCCGTTGAAACTGGATCGCGGCCCCAACCGCCTGTTCAGCGACGGCGGGCTGATGTTTCCGCTGACCTTCCAATAGGCCCGGCGAATGCTGCGCGCCCTCTGGACAAACCGGAAGGCCCGATCCTGGGCCGGGCAGATTCTTCTGCTCGGCCTCGGTATCGCGGTGCTTCTGTGGCTCATCGACAATACGATCACCAATCTCACCGCGCGGAATATTCGCGTTGGGTTCGATTTTTTGACCCGGGCCGCGAATTTCCCGATTTCCGAAAGCCTGCTGCCCTATTCGACCGAGGATAGTTTTCTATGGGCCTATGGGGTCGGTCTCGGCAATACGCTGCTAATTTCGGTCTGTACCATTCTGTTGGCGACGGTGTTGGGGCTGATCGTTGGGTTGGCGCGGCGCTCGAAACATCCGCTCGTCGGCGGGTTTGCGGGTGGGTTCGTGACGTTGATGCGCAATATGCCGCTGATCGTCCAGCTTCTGTTTTGGTATGCGCTGGCGACGACGGCCCTGCCCCAGGCGCGCGCGGCCTTATCGCCGTTGCCGGGGGTCTATCTGTCGCTGCGGGGGCTGTATTTTCCGAGTTTGGTTTTCGATAGCGGGGCCTGGGCCTTGCTTGCGGCGGCGGTGGTTTTGGGATTGGGGCTTCTGCGGCTGTCAGCCCCCTGGCGCGGCGGACCCATCTTGCCCCCCGCCGCCTCACGCTTGGGCTTTGGGCGCTGTGGGTTGCGGCGCTCGGGCTGCTTGTCGTGCTTCTCCGACCGCAGATCGGTTGGAGCGTGCCGGAACTCACCGGCTTTAACTTTAACGGCGGGCTGCGCCTGTCGCCGGAATTCGCCGCGCTGATGCTGGGGTTAGTGATCTACACCTCCGCCTTTATCGGCGAGATTATTCGCGGCGGCATCGATGCCATCGGCAAAGGCCAGTGGGAGGCCGGGCGCGCCGTGGGCCTGACCGACCGGCAAGTCTTGAGCCGGATCATTCTGCCGCAGGCCTTACGCGTCATCATTCCGCCGCTGACCACGCAATATCTCTCCACTGTCAAGAACTCCACGCTGGCGCTGGCCGTCGGCTTCCCCGAACTGGGGTTGGTTGTCGGCACGGTCATCAATCAGACCGGCCAGGCCATCGAGAGTATTCTGGTGCTGTTGCTGGTGTTCCTCACCATTAGCCTCAGCGTGTCGGTCTTCATGAATTGGTACAATGCCAAAGCCGCCCTGGTGATCCGATGAGCAGCCCTCTTTTGACCGAACCCGCTCTGCTGCCGCCCCCGAAGCCGCGCCTTCCCCTGGGGCAGATTTTCTTCGGCGATCTTGCCGCCTGCCTGTTGACGGTGCTCACGGGGGTGTTGGCGGTCAGCCTGCTTCCGGCGTTGAACTGGGCCATCCTGAAGGCCGTTTGGGTGGCCGATACGCCGGCGGCGTGCCAGCCGGGCGGGGCGTGCTGGGCCTTTATCGCGGCGAAACTGCGCCTGATCCTTTTCGGCGTCTATCCGCACGATCAGCAGTGGCGGCCCCTGGCCGTGATCGGGTTGATCTTGGTGATGGTGCTGGTTTCGCTGCCGCCGCGCGCTTGGGGCCGCCCCCTGCTCGCCGCCTGGGGCCTCGCCATTGCCGCCATGCTGGCGCTGATGTGGGGGGGAGTTGCCGGGCTGCCGTTTGTGTCGACGACCAATTGGGGCGGGTTGCCGGTAACGCTGCTGCTGGCCTTACTCTCCCTCGGGCTTGGCTTTCCCTTTGCGGTCCTGCTGGCATTGGGGCGGCGCTCGAAGCTTCCCATTCCGCGCCTGATGTCGGTTCTGACCATCGAAGGCGTGCGCGGCATGCCGGTGGTCGGGCTGCTCTTCGTTGCCTCGATCCTCCTGCCGTTGCTGCTGCCCTCCGGCTGGTCGGTGGATAAGCTCGGGCGGACCTTGGCGGCGTTGACGGCGGTGGCGGCGGTCTATCTTGCCGAAGTGTTGCGCGGCGGTCTGCAAGGCGTTGCACCCGGTCAGAGCGAGGCCGCTCAGGCGTTGGGGATTCCGGCCTGGAAGATCGTTTGGCACATTGTGCTACCGCAAGCGATCCAGAAGGTTATTCCGCCGCTGACCAATACCGCCATCGTCATGGTGAAGAATACCAGCCTGGTTATGATCGTCGGCGTGTTCGATATGCTCTCCGCCGGGCGCGCTGCCGTGGCCGACCCTGCCTGGCCCGCGCCCTATACCGAAAGCTATCTGTTCGTCGCCGCCCTCTATTTCATCATCTGCTTCAGCATTTCGCTCTATGCCCGTTGGCTGGAAACGCGGGTGCAGGAAAAGGAGTATCGCTAATGTCCTCGCCCGCCATCATCCTCGATAAGGTCAATAAATGGTATGGGGCGTTCCAAGTGCTGCGCGACGTGAGCCTAACGGTTGCCGCAGGTGAAAAGATTGTCGTCTGCGGCCCGTCCGGGTCGGGCAAATCCACCTTGATTCGCTGCCTCAATCGGCTGGAGGAGCATCAAAGCGGCCAAATCCGCGTGAATGGCATCGAGTTGAACGATGATCTGCGCGCTATCGAAAAAGTGCGGCGCGACGTTGGTATGGTCTTCCAGCACTTCAACCTGTTTCCGCATCTCAGCATTCTCGAAAACTGTGCCCTGCCGCAAATTCTAGCGCGCGGCACGCCGCGCAAGGAGGCGGAAGCGCGGGCGATGGATTTTCTTGCCCGCGTGCGGATTCCCGAACAGGCGCAAAAATTCCCCGGCCAGCTTTCCGGCGGCCAGCAGCAGCGCGTCGCCATTGCCCGCGCGCTGTGCATGACGCCGCAAGTGATGCTGTTCGACGAACCGACCTCCGCCCTCGATCCCGAGATGGTGAAGGAGGTGCTGGAGACGATGGTCGCGCTGGCCGAGGACGGTATGACGATGATCGTCGTCACACACGAAATGGGCTTCGCCCGACGCGTCGCAGATCGGGTGATTTTTATGGATCGTGGTGCGATTGTGGAAAGCAATCGGCCCGACGCCTTCTTCGACGCGCCGCAGAACCCGCGCACGCAAGCCTTTCTCAGCCAGATCGTTCACTGAGCGTCTAAACTCTAACGTCAAAACCCCTTAAAAATGGAGGTATTTCCATCCCGAGACGTTCTTTGGAGCCCCGGAGGCCCTAGCGTCGGCAGCTCCGCTACCTGCGTCCCTGCGTCTTGGCAGAAACCGACATGGTTCTCTGGTATAGTGGACAGCCCGGCACCTAACGCCATCGATTGAATCATCTGACCACGAGCTGAACGCGCGGGGTAGATTGCCCTCACCCCGCGCGTCGGTTGATATCATGAGGCTTAGCGAACCTTGGCGAGTTCTGCTTGCAAGTCTGCCAAAACCTGCGCCCCGCCGTCGGCCGCGAATTTATCGTAGGCGGGCTTCACCTTCTCGCGCATGCGCTGAAGTTCGGCGGGGGGCAACTCGTTGATTTGCATGCCCTTGCTCTTCAGTTCGGTCATGCTCTCGATCGAGGCCTTGCGGCTATCGATGCGCTCGAAAGCCCGCGAGGCTTCGGCCGCGCTTTGCAGGATCTTCTTTTCATCGGGCGACAGCGTATCGTGCCAACGCTTGCTGGCCATCACGATCCACGGGCTATAGACGTGGCGAGAGATAGTGAGGAACTTCTGCACTTCGTAGAATTTGCTCGATTGGATCGTCGTTACCGGATTTTCCTGGCCATCAACCGTGCCGGTTTCCAGCGCGGTAAAGAGTTCGGAGAAAGCCATCGGCACCGCATTCGCGCCGAACTGATTGAACATGTCGATATAGATCGGGTTCTGCATCACGCGC
>NZ_LAJY01000325.1 GCF_000963705.1 Elstera litoralis
TCCATCGCGTGAACTTTACGCTTGTGGCAAGTCTTGATGACCAATTGGCTATAGGCGCGCAGGAAGGGCGAGGTCATCGTTACCGAGGCGCGATCCGGCAGAATGGCGTTGGGATCGTTGCGGAATTTCTTGATGTAGCTGAAAATATAATCCCAGCGGCCGCAGTTGAGCCCGGCGGAATGCTCGCGCAGCTCATAGAGGATTTCATCGACTTCGAAGGTCGCCAAAATGGTTTCGATCAGCACGGTGGCCTTGATCGAGCCCTGCGGCACGCCGAGCAGTTTTTGCGCCTCGACGAAGACCGAATTCCACAGCCGGGCTTCGATATGGCTTTCCAGCTTGGGCAGATAGAAATAGGGGCCGGTGCCGCGCGCCAGCGCTTCCTTGGCATTGTGGAAGAAATACAGGCCGAAATCGACCAAGCTGCCCGAGGCGATTTCGCCGTCGATGCGAATATGATTCTCCGGCAGGTGCCAGCCGCGCGGGCGCACGAACAGCACGGCGGTTTGCTCTTTCAGCGCATAGGCTTTGCCATTGGCGGGATCGGTGTAGGAAATCGCCTTGCGCACGGCGTCGCGCAAATTGATTTGCCCTTCGATCATATTGGTCCAAGTCGGGGTGCTGGCGTCCTCGAAATCGGCCATGAACACTTTTGCGCCGGAATTCAGCGCATTGATGACCATTTTGCGGTCCACCGGGCCGGTGATTTCGACGCGCCGATCGAGAATATCCTTCGGCAGCGGGGCGACGGTCCAATCACCCTCGCGGATAGCGGCGGTTTCGGGCGGAAAATCGGGCTTTTCGCCGGCATCGAGCCGCAGTTGCCGCTCGTCCCGCAAGGCCAAGAGGCGCAGGCGCTCGGCATTGAACTTACGGTGCAGATGGGCGACGAAGGCTAAGGCCTCGTCGGTCAGAAGGCTGTCGAACCCCGGCTTCATCACCCCAGTCACCTGGATACCCTGCGTCACACTCATCACTCAATCCTCACCTTATATATAGGGCGCGTGTTGTTTGCTTCGACGGGGCCGGGGCGGCGGCGCTCGCACTGCACAGCAAGGTAGGGGAATTGACGGCGCTCGCCAAGCCAGCAGACGCGCTTTCTGCGCCTGCCTAAATTTGTGCGCCTGCGAAGTGGGCAGGGCGCTCCAAATTTGTGCAGCGCACACAGGGCTGACCGTTTCAACGGCAAGGGTTTCCGCCGAGTCTGAACTGGCACGAATGTTGCTAAATTGCGTCCACGGTGCGGGCAAGGGTCGGTTCGCGTCGCAAAGGGTCTCGAACAGGGGGGCTCCCGCGCGGCGCACGATGGCTGCAACGGCAGGTTGGACGGGGAGGCTTCATCAAAAAATCCCGCAAAACTGCATATCCCTTGCCCCACCGCTCATCAAAGCCCCCGCTCGGGGGCTTTCTGTTGCCTCGATTCACGTTAACGGGCTCTGTACCCCCTGCTACAAATGCCGCAGGGGGGTTGACAGGCTTTTTCGCGCCTGCACGCAGTTTTTTGTCGTGTCGCCCGTATTTCGCGTTTGAATCTTGCGTCGTGTGACGGAATTCAGAATGAGCAACGGCAAATAAGGCATTGATTTGTCACTATGCGGCCAATTGGAGCCTGGCATTCCATGCGGCGCGTGCAAAGCTGGCGCGGTCTTATTGCGCTGCA